>JBEHXY010000001.1:0-49428 GCA_048498455.1 Planctomycetota bacterium
AGGGGCGGACCGGGGGACGCTGGCGCTTTTGTGCGAGGCGTACACGGATGATCCGGGGCGTCCGAGCGGGGTGGTAATGAAGTTTCACCCGCGGATGGCGCCGATCAAGGCGGCGGTGTTTCCGCTGGTGGACAAGGAGGGGATGCCGGAGATCGCGGAGAAGATTTACCGGGATCTGCGGACGACGTGGAATGTGCAGTTGGACGTGAAGCAGAACATCGGGAAGCGGTATGCGCGGATGGACGAGGCGGGGACGCCGTTCTGTTTCACGGTGGACTCGCAGACGCTGACGGACCAGACGGTGACGGTGCGGCACCGGGACACGCTGGCGCAGGAGCGGATCGGGGTGGATCATGTGCGGGCGTTTCTGGCGGAGAAGGTGGGTGGGTGAAACGCAAAACGCGGAACTCAAAAGGCAAAGCCCTGGCATTGCGAAACGTGGTTGGCAGGCGGCTAGTGGGGGGTGGCAGCGGTGCTGGATTTCAGTGGGAATTGAAACTTGTTAAAAAGGTCACAGAGTGGTTTGACGGGGGGTAGGGGTTGGTTTAGGATTCGGCTAGACCGACATTGTGCAACATTTCACAAGCGTTGCACGGCCTCCGGGGCAGCTTTTGGAGGCGGTTGCGAAGATGGCGAAATCACCAGGGCGGCAATTCCGCCCGAGGACTGGCCGGCGAACCCGCGGCGTAAAGGCGGGTTTGCTGGTGCGGGGATGGTGATTCTGGTGGGCGCAGCCTAATAGGAACGCGACCTCATGGATTTAAAACCGCTGTTTGTTTTCCCCAAGTGGTCGAACCGGCTGACCATGGGGATCCTGGTATTCCTGACGGTGCTGCCGCTTTATGCGGGGGCGTTGCTTGGGTATGCGTTGGATCCGGTGACGCTGAACGTGGGGTATCAGCCGGTGCAGCCGGTGCCGTACTCGCATGCGTTGCACGTGGGGCAGCTGGGGATGGACTGCCGGTACTGCCATAACACGGTGGAGAAGGCGGGATTCGCGGCGATTCCGCCGACGGAGACCTGTTTGAACTGCCACAAGTCGATCCGTACGGGGTCGGAAGCGCTCAAGCCGGTGTTTGAGTCGTACCGGACGGGGTTGCCGGTGAAGTGGGTGAAGGTGCACGACCTGCCGGACTATGTGTATTTCAATCACTCGGCGCACGTGAACGCGGGGGTGTCGTGCGTGGAATGCCACGGCCAGATCAATCACATGGACGTGGTGGCGCAGGCGCAGCCGCTGAACATGGCGTGGTGCGTGCAGTGCCACCGGGATCCGACGACGCGGATTCGTCCGAAGGACCAGGTGACGAACCTGGACTGGCTGCCGGAGGGTGTGACGGCGAAGTCGAGCGTGAAAGAGATCACGGCGGCGAAGCGGGCGCTTGGGGAACAGTTGAAACAGCAGTACCACATTGACCCGAACGTGGATTGTGTGACATGCCATCGATGAGTGACGAGAAGCAAGAAGCAGGAATGAAGAAGCAAGAAGTCGAGGGTGCTTCGGTGGGCAGGGAGTCGCGCGCCAAAGGGGCACGGTACTGGCGGAGCCTGGACGAGCTGGCGGACAAGCCGTCGTTTCGGGAATTTGTGGAGCGGGAATTTCCGCAGCACGCGTCGGAATGGTTTGGGGCCAGCCGGCGGGCATTTTTGAAGGTGATGGGGGCGTCGATGGCGCTGGCGGGGCTGGCGAGCTGTCGCCGGTGGCCGGAGGAGAACCTGGCGCCTTATGCGCATCGGCCGGCGAACCGGATGGACGGGGTGCCGGTGCATTATGCGACGGCCTACGAGATGTGCGGGATGGGTCGCGGGGTGCTGGCGGTGAGCTATGACGGTCGTCCGATCAAGGCGGACGGGAACCCGAGCCACCCACTGACGGGGCGGATGTCGGACGCGTATCTGCAGGCGACGCTGCTGAGCGCTTACGATCCGGACCGTTCGCGGAGCGTGTCGAAGCTCTCGGGCAAGGGGCGGGAGCAGATGGCGTGGGAAGATTTTGCGGCGTATGCGAAGACGGCGGTGAAGCCGAACGGGGCGGGGGTGGTGTTTCTGACGGAAGCAAGCCGTTCGCCGTCGGTGGCGGCGTTGCGGAAGCGGTTTGGGCAGGCGAAATGGTTCGAGTATGAGCCGTTCGGCTGCGACAACCAGCGCGCGGGTGCGATGGCGGTGTTTGGCCGTCCGTTGCGGGCGGTGCCGCGTCTGGATGGGGCGGCGGTGATCGTATCGATCGATGCGGACTTGTTCACGGGCGAGTCGCTGAGCATCAAGTTCAACCGGGAATTTGCGGCGGGGCGGCAGCTACGGTCGCACGGTGGCGAGGGCGGGAACGCGGGCGGGGCGACGATGAACCGGCTGTACGTGCTGGAAAGCGGGTTTACGACGACGGGGGCGATGGCGGAGCACCGGCGCGGCGTGAAGCCGTCGGCGATTCCGGGGATCGTGGGGGCGCTGGCGGCGGCGGTGGGGCAGGGCGGGAACGTGAACGTGGGGTCGATGGACAAGTCGCTGCAGGAATTTGTGAACGCGGTGGCGGCGGACGTGAAGGCGAACGCTGGGAAAGCGGTGTTCGTGGCGGGCGCGCGGCAGACGCCGGACGTGCACGCGGCGGTGGCGGCGATCAACGCGGGGATCAATGCGCCGGTCGATTATTTCGCCGATCCGGAAGATCCGCGGGCAGAGCAGGGGTGGACGCCGAGCTCGGAGCAACTCAAGGCTTTTGTGGCGGCGGCGGCGGGAGCGGATTTGATCGTGGTGATGGGGGCGAACCCGGTGCTGACGGCGCCGCGGGACGTGGACGTGGCGGGGGTGCTGGGGCGGAAGCCGTCGATCCACCTGGGGATGTACGAGGACGAGACGGCGAAGGCGTGTTTGTGGCATGTGCCGCAGGCGCATTACCTGGAAGCGTGGGGGGATGTGCGGACGTTCGACGGGACGGTGTCGGTGGCGCAGCCGCTGATCGAGCCGCTGTTCGGCGGCCGGAGCGTGATTGAATTTTTGTCGGCGCTGTCGGGCCGTGACGAGAAGGGTTTCGACCTGGTGCGGGAGACGGCGCGCGGGGATTACCTGGCGAACCGGTTCAGCGAGTGGAACTGGAAGCAGGCGTTGTTCCAGGGGGTGGTGGCGGGGAGTGGCCGGCAGCCGGAGAAATTGACGGCGAACCCGGCGAACGCGACGGCGGCGATCGGGCGCGCGGCGACGACGGCTCCGCGGTCGGGCGAGGGGTATGAGCTGGCGCTGCACACGGGGATGCTGTTTGACGGGCGGTATGCGAACAACGGCTGGCTGATGGAGTTGCCGGACCCGATGACGCGGGTGGCGTGGGACAACCCGGTGTGCATGTCTGTCGAGACGGCGGCGAAGCTGGGGGTGGACAGCGACGACGTGGTGCAGTTGTCGGCGAACGGGCAGGACATTGAGGCGACGGTGTACGTGCTGCCAGGGCATCCGTCGGACGTGCTGTCGCTGGCGGTGGGGTATGGGCGTCGAGGGCTGGGGAATGTGGCGGAGGAAGTGGGGAGCGACGCATACACGCTGGTGAGCACGAAGGATGGGGCGTTTATTCCGAACGTGGGGGTGAAGCACACGGGCAAGAGCAATCCGCTGGCGTGCGTGCAGCAGCACCACATGATCGATTTGCTCCCCGACAAGGTGGGCAAGAAGCGGCTGGAGACGTTGATTCCGGACTTGGTGGTGGAGGGGACGCTGGAGGAGTACAAGAAGCGGCCGTCGCTGGCGACACGGAAGGTGATGTCGCTGAGCATGTTCAACGAGCGGTCGTATGACGGGGTGCACAAGTGGGGGATGATGATCGATTTGACGACCTGCACGGGGTGCAGCGCGTGCGTGATTGCGTGCCAGTCGGAGAACAACATTCCGGTGGTGGGCAAGGCGCAGGTGTACAAGGGCCGGGAGATGCACTGGATCCGCATCGACCGGTACTTCAAGCATGACGAGAACAATCCGCAGGTGGTTCACCAGCCGGTGACGTGCATGCACTGCGAGAACGCGCCATGCGAAGAGGTGTGTCCTGTTGCGGCGACGACGCACAGCGTCGAAGGGCTGAACATGATGACCTACAACCGTTGCATCGGGACGCGGTACTGCTCGAACAACTGCCCATACAAGGTGCGGCGGTTCAACTTCTTCGATTACAACCAGGGCACGATCGAGAACCAGTACACGCCGAACATTCTGCGTGAGGACATCAACGAACTGCAGAAGCTTTCGAAGAACCCGCAGGTGACGGTGCGGATGCGCGGGGTGATGGAGAAGTGCACGTACTGCGTGCAGCGGATCGAGAACGCGCGGATCAAGATGCGTGCGGAGCACCGGGGGGAAGCGAACACGGTGCGGATTCCGGACGGGACGGTGGTGACGGCGTGCCAGCAGGCGTGCCCGACGGACACGATCGTGTTCGGCGACCTGAACGATCCGAATTCGCGGGTGGCGAAGCTGGCGGCGTTGTCGCAGACGTACGGCATGCTGGATCCGGACCTGAACACCAAGCCGCGGACGCAGTACCTGGCGAAGGTCCGCAACCCGGCGACGGGGGTGGATCCGCAGTGGTACCAGGACGAGAAGTGGCGTTCGGAAGGCTTCTTCTTTGAGGAAAGCGAGGGGGAGGAGAAGCAGTCGGAGCGTGAGATCGGGTCGCCGCAGCGTGGCGAAGGCAAGGCGCCGTAAGGGGCGCAGGCAACGGAATCCTCGTGACCAAGAGACTTTGGACGTAGGTAGTCAACATGACCGCGATACCCAGTGACAACCTGATGGTAAGCCCGTACGGGGTGCAAGAGCGGGACAACACGTTTAACGACCCGCAGCACCGGGCGCCCCTGGTGGTGGGGAACTCGGCGAGCTTCCATGCGATCACGGAGAAGATCTGTTACGTGGCGGAGGCGCCGCGTCCGCCGCGGGCATGGTACATTTCGTTCGGCATCGCGTTCATCTGGCTGAACGTGATGGGTGCGATGATCACGTACCTGCTGTTCACGGGGGTCGGGGTGTGGGGGATGAACCGTCCGAACATGTGGGCGTTCGACATCACGAACTTCGTGTTCTGGGTGGGCATCGGCCACGCGGGGACGCTGATTTCGGCGATTTTGTTTTTGTTCCGGCAGAAGTGGCGTACGGGCATCAACCGGTTCGCGGAAGCGATGACGATTTTCGCGGTGGTTTGCGCGGGCACGTTCCCGGGCATTCACGTGGGCCGGGCGTGGTTTGCGTACTGGCTGTTCCCGATTCCGAACCAGATGGGGATGTGGCCGAACTTCTTCTCGCCGCTGCTGTGGGACGTGTTTGCGGTCTCGACGTATGCGACGGTGTCGGTGCTGTTCTGGTACATGGGGATGGTGCCTGACCTGGCGACGTTCCGGGACCGCGCGGTGACGAAGTGGCGGTTTCTGCTGTACGGGATTTTGTCGCTGGGGTGGCGCGGGTCGAACCGGCACTGGCATGTGTATGAGAAGGCGTACCTCCTGCTGGCCGCATTGGCGACGCCGCTGGTGTTGTCGGTGCACAGCGTGGTGTCGTTCGACTTTGCGGTGTCGCAGGTTCCGGGCTGGCACACGACGATTTTCCCGCCGTACTTCGTGGCGGGGGCGATTTTCTCCGGCTTTGCGATGGTGATCACGCTGGCGATTCCGGCGCGGGAACTGTTCGGGCTGAAAGATTTCATCACGATGCGGCACCTGGACAACATGGCGAAGATCATTTTGTTGACGGGCTCGCTGGTGTCGTATGCGTACCTGATGGAATTTTTCATCGCGTACTACTCGAGCAGCCCGTTTGAGCGGTTCCACTTCATGAACCGCGAGTTCGGCAACATGTTCTGGGCGGGGTGGATCATGTTCAGCTGCAACGCGATCGTGCCGCACGTGTTCTGGTTCAAGTGGTTCCGGCAGAACAAGTGGGCGTTGATGATCATCTGCGCCCTGGTGAACGTGGGCATGTGGTTCGAGCGGTTCGTGATCATCGTGACGTCGCTGTCGCGCGACTTCCTGCCCTCGAGCTGGCACTGGTATTACCCGAGCTACGTCGAGGTGCTGACCTTGATGGGCTCGTTCGGGCTGTTCTTCACGCTGTTCCTTTTGTTCTGCCGGTACCTGCCGATGGTGGCGATGGCGGAAGTGAAGTCGGTGCTGCCGCAGGCGAACCCGCATTACGCACCGGACGGCCTGGGGCACCCGGGTTCGAGCGGGTACTCGGGTGAACTGACGCCGGCGGAGCGGCACTGAGTCGCGAGTCCAGAGACGTAAGACGAGAGACGAAAGACGAGATATGAGTGCTGGGACGACAGTAAAGCCATCCATCCGGGCGCGGGAGCCGCGGTTGTGGGGATACCTGGCGGAGTATGAGACGCCGGGGGAAATTCTGCATGCCGCGGAACAGGTGCGGGACGCCGGTTTCACGAAGTGGGACTGCTACACGCCGTTCCCGGTGCACGGCCTGGACAACGCGATGGGCATCCGCAAGACGATTCTGCCGTGGATCGTGCTGTGCATGGGGCTGACGGGGCTGGCGGTGGCGATCACGCTGCAGTGGTACGTGAACAGCCCGCAGACGCAGTCGGCGAGCCTGTATGTGTTGTCGGGGTATCCGCTGACAATTTCGGGCAAGCCCTACTGGTCGCTGCCGGCGAACGTGCCGGTGATGTTTGAGTTGACGGTGCTGTTCTCGGCGCTGACGAGCTTTTACGGTTTGTGGGTTTTGATCGGGCTGCCGCGGTTTCACCATCCGGTGTTTTCAGTGGCGCGTTTCCGGCGGGTGTCGGACGACAAATTTTTCCTGCTGGTGGAAGCGGCGGACGGGAAGTTCGACGTGGCGGATTCGCGGGCGCTGCTGGAGCGGACGCATCCGACGGCGATCGAAGAAGTGAAGGATTAAGGGTTTCGTTGCGGGGGCCTCGGTGAGGCTTCGGCAGCGGAGAAGTTTTCGAGCCCCTTGTTAGGACTATCCGGGATGTCCAAGATCACGATGGGAATGATATGCGTGGTGCTGGTGCTGGCGCTTTTGCCGTTCGCACTGGTGGCACGTTCGCGGGCATCGACGAGTCCGAAGCCGGCGCCGCACCTGGTGTTGGACATGGACAAGCAGCCCAAGTACAAGGCGCAGCGTCCGTCGGAGGTGTTTGCGGACGGGCGGTCGATGCGGCCGCAGGTGGCGGGGACGGTGGCACTGGAAGACCTGACGTTGCCGGGCGAGATCTTGAACGATCCGAAGAATCCGCACCTGGTGAACGGGAACGTGGGTCTGTTGATCGCGGACCCGGTGGTGAACGCGGCGGTGCTGATGGGGCGGGTTCGGACGGCGAACATGTCGGACGCGGATTTTGAGAAGCTGGTTCCGCCGGGGTCGAACGGGGAGCCCAACGCGGCGGACCTGGTGGCCAACGACACGACGTTTTACGTGCGGACGGTGCCGGCGCAGTTGAACGTGACGACGGAGTTTGTGAAGCGGGGGGAGGAGCGGTTCAATATTTATTGTGCGCCGTGCCACGGGTACTCGGGGTATGGCGATGGGATGGTGGCGCAGCGGGCGGAGGCGCTTCGGAACGGACCGGATCCGTCGGCGGCGTCGGCGTGGGTGGCCCCGCAGAACCTGCACGAAGGGAAGATCCTGCAGCGGCCCGACGGGCATATTTTCAACACGATCACGAACGGCATCCGGTCGATGCCGGCGTATGACAAACAGATTTCGGTCTCGGACCGGTGGGCGATCGTGACGTATGTGCGGGCGCTGGAGCGTTCGCAGCATGCGGCGCCGGCGGATTTGACGGCGGAAGAGCAGCAGAAGTTTGCGCGGTAAGCATGGTGGCGGCGGGCCCTGTGGGGCGCGGCGCCTCTCCCGGTTGGAGTGAAAGCCTTGGCACACGGACATGAAGTGACATTGCAGACGAGCAAGCTGGCGCTGGGGGCGGTCGGCACGCGACTGGGCGTGGCGGGGCTGTTCGTCGGGGTGCTGGCGCTGGGCGGGGCGGCGCTGCTGGGATTCAAGGATGGACAGGCGCGGCTGCATTTCTTCCATTCGTACCTGTTCGCGTATTGCTTCTTCCTGGCGATCACGTTCGGGTCGCTGGCGTTTGTGATGATTCATTACCTGGCGCGGGTGGGGTGGTCGGTGACGGTGCGGCGTCTGGCGGAGGGGTTGGCGCTGAACATGTTCCTGATGCTGATCCTGATCCTGCCGCTGCTGGCGGGGGTGCATGACCTGTTTCCGCGGTGGTTCCTGGAGAACGTGCGGAGGACGGACGAGGCGCTGGAGCTCAAGTCCGGGTATTTGAACCCGACGTTCTTCTACATCCGGCTGGGGTGCTACTTCCTGGTGTGGTGCGGGCTGGCGGCGTTTTTCGCGGCGAAATCGAAGCAGCAGGACCGCACGGGCGACGTGCAGCTGTCGCGCACGATGGAGCGGGTGGCGATGCCGGGCATGTGGCTGTTCGCCTTCTCGCTGACGGGATTTGTTTTCGACTGGGTGATGTCGCTGAACCCGTACTGGTTCTCGACGATGTTCGGGGTGTACTTCTTCGCGGGCTCGATGCTGTCGATGTTCTCGACGATCGTGCTGCTGTCGCAGCTGCTGAAGAAGCGGGGGCTGATCGGCGATGCGATCAATCATGAGCACTATCACGATCTGGGCAAGTGGATGTTCGCGTTCACGTTCTTCTGGGGTTACGTGGCGTTCAGCCAGTACATGCTGATCTGGTATGCGAACCTGCCGGAAGAAACGCAGTTTTTCGTTCCGCGGCAGATGGGGGTGTATGCGTCGCTGTCGCTGCTGCTGCTGATCGTGCACCTGGTGATTCCGTTCCCGGGCCTGATTTCGCGGCACGTGAAGCGGCGGAACGGGGTGATCGCGTTCTGGGCGGTGTGGTCGCTGTGTGCCTGCATGTTCGACGTGTGGTGGCTGGTGGTTCCCAACGAGTGGATCAACCAGATTCCGGCGGCGGTGGGGCACAAGACGATGCCCATCTCCAACGCCTTGCCGCTGCTGGCAGAGTCGACGCAGAACATGTACACGGTGAGTGCGCGGCACCAGGGCTTCCTGGAAGTGATGAACTATCCGTTGCAACCGCTGAGCCTGCTGGTGACGGCGTTGTGCGTGGTGGGCATCGGCGGGCTGTACCTGTTCTCCACAATGCTGATGCTTCGCGGCCGCTCGCTGGTACCGCAGCGTGATCCGCGGTTGCCTGAGGCGCTGGCGTTTGAGAATATGTAAGGTGGTTTTTTTGGCCGGCGGCGGGGCTGCCGGCGGTGAGTTGAAAGAGGCGCGGTAATGGAACGACGCGATCACGTGAAGACAGTGCCGGGGGAGGCCAAGGCGCCGGAAGTGGTGCCGGGTGGCGAACACCTGGAGCCGGGGGGAACGACGCAGTCGGAAGACATCAACATTCCGCTGGTGACGATGGTGGTGGCGTTCTTCGCGGTGTTCCTGGCGGTGTCGATCGTGACGCTGCAGGCGTGGTTCTATTCGTCGGATGCGGCGGAGCGGGCGCGGAAGCAGGCCCGGCAGTACGATCCGGGCACGCCGCTGGGAGCGGTGTACCAGCAGCAGATGGCGGAAGTAAATGGCCCTGCGAGCTGGAATGACCGGATTCCCGGCGGCCAGGCGAATAAGATCGTGCGGATCCCCATCAACCAGGCGATCGAAGCGACGGCGAAACAATATGCGGCGGGCCCGGCAGCGGGCACGCAAAGCAGGTAAGGACAATCATGGCGGCTGTGTTGCACAATTTGATGAAGCGGGGGGCGGCGGTGATGGCGGTGGCGGCGGCGCTGCTGGCGGGCGCCGGGGGCGCGTTCGGACAGTACCGTGTGGATCACATTCCGGCCGGGCCGCCGGTGGCGGTGGAGAATCCGGGCATTCGGGAAAAGACCGGCACGCTGTTGCCGCTGGACACGACCTTCACCGGATCGGATGGCAAGGCGGTGCGGCTGGGGGACATCTTCGGGCATGACAAGCCGGTGATTGTCTCGCTGGTGTATTACTCCTGTCCGAGTTTGTGCGGGTTCAACCAGCAGGCGCTGGTGGACGCGGTGTTGTCGGGGCCGCGCGACCTGCAACTGGGGAAGGATTACGACATCGTGATCGTGTCGATCGATCCGGACGACACGCCGGCGGATTCGGCGAAGAAGAAAGAGACCTACCAGGCGAAGATCGGGCGCGGGCCCAAGGATCCGGGGCTGACTTACCTGACGGGGACGGAACCGAACATTTCGGCATTGGCGGACGCGATCGGCTTTGACTACAAGCGGAACCCGATGCCGCAGGGCGACAAGTACCTGCATTCGACGGGCATTTTCGTATGCACGCCGGAGGGGCGGGTGTCGCAGACGATCCTGGGGCTGCAGTATGAGCCGGACCAGCTGCACCTGGCGCTGGTGGACGCCTCGCACGGGAAGCTGGGGCGCGGGATGCTGTCGTTCGCGCTGGGTTGCGGGGCGATGCACTTCAATCCGAACACTGGGAAATACGAGCACAACCCGTGGTTTTACGCGGGGACGGCGGGCGGCCTGCTGTCGATGGCGTGCGTGGGGGTGTTCCTGGCGGTGATGTGGCGCGGGGAGATGCGTGGGGCCCGCGGGAAAGAAGCGGTGCAGGAGGCGGGGCCGGATGGCGTGGAGGGCGGCGCGGGGCCGGGCGGCGGGGACGTTGACAAGGCCGATGGCACGAGGACCGGGAAGTCAGGACTGTGATGATGAATCTGTGGACGTTGGCACAATCCGAGACGTTTCTACTGCCGCAGCAGGGGTCGAACCTGGCGCGGGATGTGGATTGGGCTTGGAACGTGGTGTTGGGGGTGACGGGCTTTTTCTTCTGCATCGTGGTGGGGGCGATGCTGCTGTTCGTGCTGAAGTACCGTCGGCGGACGCCGACGGATGCGACGCCGGAGATCACGCACAACACGCCGCTGGAAATCGTGTGGACGGTGGTACCGCTGGTGCTGGTGATCGCGTTTTTCTTTGTGGGGTTCAAGGGATTTTTGAACTACGACACGCCGCCGAGCAACGCGGTGGTGGTGGACGTCCAGGGCCAGAAGTGGAACTTCACGTTCACGTATCCCAACGGGGGCGTTTCGGATGTGCTGTATGTGCAGCAGGGCGTGCCGGTCGTGCTGAATCTGCACTCGGTGGACGTGCTGCATGCGTTGTACATTCCGGCGTTCCGGACGCAGCGCAACCTGGTGCCCTTCCGCACGACCAACATCTGGTTCATCCCGGAACAGCTCTCGCCCAAGGAAGGCTTCCCGGTGTTCTGCACGCAGTACTGCGGCAAGGACCATTCGCGGATGCGGACGGTGGTGCAGGTGCTGGACAAGAAGGACTTTGAAGTGGCGATGGCGCAGGCGGCCAACCCCTTCAAGGAAAAGAACAACGAGACCGGCAAGTCGCGCTGGGTGCCGTATGTGGAGCTCGGCAAGAAGTTCTACAACCAGATGGGCTGCATCACCTGCCACACGACCGATGGGGTGAAGGGGACGGGGCCGACGTGGCAGGGGTTGTGGAAGCGCGACCATGAGTTTGCGTCGAGCAATGAACCCGGTTACTCGCTGAAGGCGAGCGATTCGGATGAGAAGTGGGAAAGTTACATCACGGAGTCGGTGCTGCATCCGAGTTTGAAGGTGGTCTCGGGCTTCCAGGACCAGATGCCGACGTTTGAAGCGCAGTTCTCGGGGCCCGTTGCCAAGCAAGAGAAGCTGCGTGCTATCATTACGTACATCAAGAGCTTGGGGAACACGGGCTGGAAGCCGCCCTTTGCGGAGAACGCACCGGAATATGATGCAGATGCGCATCCGGAGCATCATCCAGAATTTACGGCGGAGCACGTGAAGGCCCTCCAGGCGGAAGCGGGCGGAGCCGCGAGTGCACCGGCGACCCAGACTCCATAACAGGCAGGACACAGGCAGGACGTATCATGACGACGATTACCCCCGATCTGGCGGACCACGGAAGGCCGATGCCTTCGTCGTTCGACCATTACCTGAACCACACGCACGGCTTCAAGTCGTGGGCATTGACGCTGGACCACAAGCGCATCGGGGTGATGTACCTGGTGGCGGTGCTGGTGGCGTTTTTCGTGGGCGGCGTGTTCGCGATCATGATCCGGACGCAGCTGCTCAAGCCGGACGGCGCCCTGTTCGTGGGCGGCGCGGAATACCTGCGTTACAACCAGACCTTCACGCTGCATGGGGCAGTGATGATCTTCCTGGTGCTGATCCCGGGCATTCCCTCGGCCCTGGGGAACTTCGTGCTGCCGGTGATGCTGGGGGCGAAGGACGTCGCATTTCCGCGGTTGAACCTGTTCTCGTTTTACCTGTATGTGTTCGGGGCGATTTTCGCGGTGACGTCGATCGTGCTGGGGGCGGTGGACACGGGCTGGACGTTCTACACGCCCTATTCGGCGCAAACGGAGACGCAGGTCTCGCTGATGGTTTTCGGGGTGTTTGTCCTTGGATTCTCGTCGATCCTGACGGGGCTTAATTTCATCGTGACGATTCACAAGCTGCGTCCGCCCGGGATGACCTGGTTCCGGATGCCGCTGTTTCTGTGGGCGACGTACGCCACGAGCATCATCCAGGTGCTGGCGACGCCGGTGCTGGGGATCACGCTGCTGCTGCTGATCATGGAGCGCGTGCTGCGGGTGGGGATTTTCAACAGTGAATACGGCGGGGACCCGGTGCTGTTCCAGCACTTCTTCTGGTTCTACTCGCACCCGGCGGTGTACATCATGATCCTGCCGGCGATGGGTGTGATGTCGGAAGTGGTGGCGACGTTCTCGCGGAAACACATTTTCGGCTACCGGTTCATTGCGCTCTCGTCGATCGCCATCGCGATCATCGGGTTCCTCGTGTGGGGCCACCACATGTTCCCCAACGGCCAGAGCACGATGCTGGCGACGATCTTCAGCTTCCTGACGATGCTGGTAGCGATCCCGTCGGCGATCAAGGTGTGGAACTGGCTGGCGACGATGTACCGCGGCTCGATCTGGCTGCAGACGCCGATGTGCTATGCGTTGTCGTTCCTGTTCAACTTCACCATCGGCGGTCTGACCGGGGTGTTCCTCGGAACGCTGTCGATCGACGTGCACCTGCACGACACGTACTTCGTGGTCGCCCACTTCCATTACGTGATGTTCGGCGGCACGCTGCTGGGCTTCATGGCGGGCGTGCACTATTGGTGGCCGAAAATCACGGGTCGGATGTACAACGAGACCCTGGGACAGATCGGTTGCACGCTAGTGTTCATCGGGTTCAACGTGACGTTCCTGCCGCAGTTCGTGATGGGCAGCCACGGCATGCCGCGTCGTTATGCGACGTACCTGCCGATGTACCAGTCGTATCACGTGATGAGCACGATCGGTGCGTACATCCAGTTCATCGGGTTTGCGTTGACGGCTGCGTACCTGCTGCACAGCCTGTTCCGTGGAGCGAAGGCGCCGGCGAATCCGTGGGGTTCGGCGACGCTGGAGTGGGCCTGCACCTCGCCGCCGCCGCATGACAATTTCAAGCACCCGCCGCACGTGGGCGATCCTTACGACCACTCGAACCTGGTGTGGGATGACACGGTGAAGGGCTATGTGCGGGACAACCGCCTGGCGGAGTCCTACACGACCAAGACGGCCATTCCGCGCGAGGCGGGCACGGGCCACCAGGACAAGCACTAGCAGGCGGACCTGCAGGGTGTGGACCGGGCGGGGCCCGGTGAAGCGGGAGAGGCGTCGCAGCGGCGCCGCCCGCGGGCAAGAGATTTTCAGGCCTCAGATGAGACCGACATGACGACAATCGCGGAAGACAGTCACGAACAGCACGACGACCACGGGCACGATCACCCGAAGTTCCTGGCGCACCATTTCGACACGCCGCAGCAGCAGTTCGATTCGGGCAAGCTGGGGTTGTGGCTGTTCCTGACGACGGAAATCCTGCTGTTCTCGGGGCTGTTCTGTGCGTACGCGGTCTATCGCTCGACGCACCCGGACGTGTTTGAGTACGCCCACCTGTACCTGAACAAGGTGTATGGGGCGATCAACACCATCGTGCTGATTTTCTCCTCGTTCACGATGGCCTGGGGCGTGCGGGCGGCGCAGATGGGGGCCCGCAAACTGTGCGTCGGACTGCTGGCGATCACGATCGCCTGCGGGGCGATCTTCATGTGCATCAAGTATGTCGAGTACACGAGCAAGTTCCGCGAAGCGCTCTACCCCGGGATGTACTACAACCCGACGGAGCGGCCGGGCGAAATCGGCCAGATCGAGCAGACGACGCAGGCTCCCAAGCCGCTGGCGATGCCGGAATCGCAGGGACCCACCGCGACGATGAACGCTCCCGCCATCCAGCGCGATGCGACGGGCGCGGCATTTGAAGGATCCAAGGTGATGCGGGCGGCGACCGGCCCCGCGGGCCTGAACGAGAAGTGGGTGCAATCGGAAGAGTCGCGGATGAGCCACGGCAAAGCGCTCAGCACGACACACGAAGTGGGTGATGAGCCCAAGAACGTGCAGGTTTTCTTCTCGATCTACTTCCTGATGACCGGGCTGCACGGCATCCACGTGCTGGCGGGCATGGCGCTGATCGGGTGGGTGGCGCTGCGTGCGAGCAAAGGCGAATTCGGACCGGAGTACTTCACGCCGGTGGACTTCGTGGGCCTGTACTGGCACGTGGTCGACCTTGTGTGGATCTTCCTGTTCCCGCTGCTGTATCTGATTGCGTGAGCCGGCGCCTCGCGGCTCGGCGGATCGGGCCGCCGGGGCGATGGACGGGATGTTGAGACGACTGGAAGCTTTTAAGACGTTCAGGGACAAGCGATGAGCGACATTACCCACGATACCGGCCATCCCCACCAGGTGCCGCCGGCGGTGCCCGGCGATTTCGCACCGGCGACGCCGCCGGCCCACAGCAACGAGGAATTCGGCGGTCACCCCGACCATGGGGTGGGCCACGTGGTGTCGATGAAGGTGCTGGGGACGGTGTTCGGGGCGCTGGTGCTGCTGACGGTCATCACGGTGGCGGCATCGTATGTGAACTTTGGCGAAGCGAACCTGATCGTGGCGCTGGCGATCGCGGTGCTTAAGGCGACGCTGGTGGTGCTGTATTTCATGCACCTTCGGTGGGACAAGCCGTTCAACTCGATCGTGTTCGTGGGCTGCCTCATTTTCGTGGCGCTGTTCATCAGCCTGGCGATGCTGGACACGGGCCAGTACCACCGCACGGTGTGGGACCAGCAGGCGCCGAAGATCAATCACAAGAAGCTGCTGACGGCCGAGGGCGAAGCGGGCGCGGTCGAACGGACGGGGGTTCCGGCGGTGGGCGAGTCTGGCAAGCGCTAAGGGCTGTGTCGCGGGAAGCGGCGCGGCGGGGGGGATAGGATAGAGCACGGTACAGGCCGCTGGCGACCCCAGGGGCCTGTTTATTTATGGAACCAAGCGATGGCGGCGCCTGAACGACAAGAGGAAGCGACGGGGAACGGGGACGTGGAGGAGCCGGGGTCGGAAGGCAAGCAGCTGCACATTCCGGGGGCGGGGACGATCGCGATGGGGATCCTGCTGGTGTCGCTGACGATCCTGTTTGCGGCGTCGACGTTTGCGTACCTGGTGATTCGGTCGCGCGCCGCGCAGTGGCCGCCGGCGGGATTTCCAGCGGTGCCGGGGACCCTGTGGATATCGACGATCGTGATCCTGGTGTCCTCGGTGACGGTGCAGATGGCGCTGGGGGCGATCAAGCGCGACAACGAGCGCGGCCTTGTGCGGATGCTGTGGGCGACGTTCGGGCTGGGGCTGCTGTTCCTGATCCTGCAGGCGCTGAACTGGTGGGAGTTTTACCGGCGCATCGCGCCTAACACGGAATTGCGGGGGCAGTACCTGGGCATGTTTTATGTGCTGACCGGGCTGCATGCGGCACACGTGATCGGCGGGTTGATCCCCCTGGCGGTGGTCATTTATTCCGCGAGCAGGGGGCGCTATTCGCGCAACTTCCATCCGGGAGTGCGCTACTCGGCGGCCTACTGGCACTTCCTGGATGTGGTGTGGGTGGTGCTGTTCTGCGTGCTGTATTTTTGACGCGGGCCGGAGCGGGCGGGCAGACGACGGCGCGCGATGGGAGCCGGCAGATGTTGGGAACACGTTATCCACTGATTGGAGCGCCGATGTCGGGGGTGACCACGCCGGCGCTGGTGGCGGCGGTGTCGAACGCCGGCGGGCTGGGGTCCTTTGCAGCGGGGTATCTGACGCCGCCGCAAATCCGGGAAGGGATCGCCGCGGTGCGGGCGCTGACGGATCGGCCCTTCGCGGTGAACCTGTTTGCGTATGACAAGCCGCCGTTGTCCGGGGACGTGGCGGGCGTGACGGGGGTGCTGGCGGCCCTTCATCGGGAGGTGGGGATTGGCCCGCCGGAGGGGGCGGTCACCGACGGGCCATTGATCGAGGCGCAATTGCAGGCGGTGCTCGAGGCGCGGGCGCCGGTGTTCAGCTTTGCATTCGGGATGCCATCGGAGGCGTGGCTGTCGGCGTTTCGACAGGCTGGCACGCGGACGATCGGGACGGCGACGACGGTTGCCGAGGCGCAGGCACTGGAGCAGGCGGGTGTCGACATGATTTGCGCGCAGGGTGGGGAAGCGGGCGGTCACCGCGGCACGTTTCTCGCGCCCTTCGAGGCGGGCATGCAGCCGATGGTCGAACAGGTGCGGCAGATGGCCGCGGTGGTCAAGACGCCGCTGATTGGCGCGGGCGGAATACGCACGGGCGCCGAGGTGCGGGCGGCGCTGGATGCCGGGGCGGTGGCGGCACAGGTGGGAACGGCCTTCATCGTGTGCAGGGAATCGGGCGCTCCGCGGGCATACCGGGAGGCGCTTCTGCGGGCGCGGCCGGGGGAGACGCGGATCATTCGCTCGGTGTCGGGGCGGCCGACGCGCGGGTTGGAGAACCGCCTGTCGCAGCTGCTGGAAACGGTGAAGGAAATTCCGCCTTATCCCTGGCAGCACTGGATGACGCGGGGGATTCGCTCCGCGGCCGCTTCCCAGGGGCAGGCGGACTTGATGGGCATGTGGTCGGGGGATGGAAACGTGCCGCTGCGGGAGATGGGCGCGGAACAGCTGGTCGAGGCGCTCATGCGCGAGGCGGGAATCCTCAAGGATTAAGGTTGCGGCCTGCGGCTTATTCCGGCGGGGCGACGCGGGCGCGAAGGTCGGTGAGGCGCTTCTTGGTGTCCATGTAGCCGAAGTCCCAGCGGACAACCTGCGAGTAAATGTCAATCGCCGCCTGAAGCTTGCCGGATTCTTCGAGCGCCCGGCCATACCAGTAATGCAGGCCCTTTGACTTGGGATCGCCGGACATCGCCATGTCATAGTCGTCGATGGATTGTTTCAGGGTGTCGAGGGCTTCCGGGAGCATCTTCTGGGACATGAAGGAGCGGCCCAGGAGGTGCAGGGCTTCCACGCGGAACTTGGGGTTGTTCTGGGCCTCCTGCAGGGCGCCGATCGCTTCGTCGTAATGGCCGGCATCGTAGAGCCGGCGGCCATATTCGTAGCGCACGGTGAGGTCCGTCGGGAAGTGCTCCGCCCGTTCTTTGAATTCCTCCACCTCGAAGGCGAGGCGGTCCTGGAGCAACTGCTCGTATTGCTTGCGAAGTTCCTCGTCGGAGGGATCCTGCTTCACCGCTTCACGAAGCAGGCCGGCGTTGCGCTTGAACTGCTTCATGCGGATGTCGCCGATGGTCACCTTGTAGCGATAGACTTTGGTGGTCTCATACGCTTTGCGGAGGATCTCGATGGCCTTGTTTTCGTAGGCCTCGTCATCCATGGCCATGAGCGCCTTGGAATACTTTTCGACGAACTGCATTTCCGCAGGGTTGCGTTCGTAATCGGCCTGGGCGCTGTCGAGGGCCTTTTTGCGGTAGTCCTCGGATTTGACGATGTTTTCTTCTTCCAGCAGCTTCTTGGTCTGGTCCTTGTCCTTGATCGAGTCTTTGAAGTCGGCGTTCTTGTCGTAATTGCCACGGACCATCGTGGCCTGGGCAGCGTACTGCTTCACCAGCGCGTCGAGGTCGGCATCGGTGGGCTTGAGGAGGCGGGCAAGTTCGGCGGCCTGGCTTGCGCGGTCAAAGTCGTTGACCTTGGCGAACATCTCCGCGATTTCTTTGTAGAGTTCGAGCTTGGGGGTTTTCTGGGTGCGGTTGGCCTCAAGAAGGATGGGCCCGATCCAGATCACGACATCGCGCAGGCTGCACAGGACGGCGTTGCGGACGATCTGCAGCATGTGGTTGATGTTGCCGACATCCTTGGCGAGGAGCCATTCGCCATTGAGCATGGCTTCCTTGGGGGTTTTGCCCTTGTAGGGGGTCTTGGCGCCAAAAAGTCCGCCGGCGGGTTTTCCGCCAGCCACTTTGCGGTGAAATCCGACCTCGCGGAGCTTGCGATGCTCTTCCATGTTGAAGGGTTCGCGGAAGAGTCCCTGGATGTACATGTCGATGGCATAGTCGAAGTTGCCGGTGGCGGCGACAGCGGCAGCGCGTTCGAAGTACACTTTGCCCTTGCCCGGTCCCTCGTTGGGATCCGGCGTCACTTCGGTTTCGGACTTGGTTTCTTTCTCTGCCATGCCTCGTGTTCTCACTGCGCGTTAGAGGGTGCCATGTATAGCGGTGTGCCAGTGTAATCTAAAAGGTCCGGGGACCGTACCACAGAGACCCATGATGTCAAGAATAAGGAGCGGCCTCATGCAAAGCGTGCACGAGGTGCTGACAACCATTACACGCGAAGTCCGGCCGATGGTCGCAAGGCAAGTACCGCTGGAGGAAGCGGGCGGCGCCGTTCTGGCGGAACCCGTGACCATGGACATCGACAGTCCCCCTTTCGACCGGGCCGTGCTGGACGGTTTCGCGGTGCAGAGCGTCCACGCCCCTGCGGGCGCCCTGCTGGAGATTATAGGCCGGCAGGATGCCGGAGGAGCGTTGTTCGAGGACGTGGTGGGACCCGGACAGTGCCTGGGGATCAACACGGGCGGGCGACTGCCGGCGGGGGCGGATGGCGTGTTGATGGTGGAACATGCGACCGTGGAGGGGAACCATGTGCATGTCGGCAAGGCGGTCGGCAGGGGCCAAGGGATTCAACGACAAGGAGCGGACGCCCGGGCGGGGCAGGTGGTCCTGGAGGCGGGTGTCCGGCTGAGCGGGGCACAACTCGCAGTCCTGGCGAGTGCCGGAGCGGCGCTGGTGAGCGTGCGGCGGGTACGGGCGGCGGTGTTGACGACGGGTGACGAGCTGGTCGCCGCGTCGCAACGGCCCGGGCCGGGGCAGATCCGCAACTCCAACGGGCCGATGGTCGCGGAAATGGTGCGGGAGGCCGGGGGCGAGGTGCTGCACCTGGGGGTGTGTGGCGACGATGCCGCGATGCTGCGGGGGTTGCTGGAGCGCGGCTTTGCGGAAGCGGACCTGCTGGTGGTCAGCGGCGGCATGTCGATGGGGACGCGCGACCTCGTGCCGGTGCTGCTGAAGGAGATGGGGGTGGCGATTCACGTGGAAAAGGTGCGCATGAAGCCCGGCAAGCCTTTCCTGCTGGGCAGCATCGACACGGTGGGGGGGCGGAAGTATGTGGCAGGGCTGCCGGGGAATCCGGTGTCGGCGTTTGTGACATTTCAGCGGTTTGTGCGGGAGGTGCTTGGGCAGATGGTTGGAGGGAGGGGCGAGACACGGGTCATCGAGGCGCGGGCGGGGGTGGACCTGGAGGCGAACGGGGACAGGGAATTTTACCAGCCGTGCAGCGTGGGGGTCGAGGCGGGGATATCGGTGGCGCGACCGCTGAAATGGAAGGGGAGCGCGGACCTGTTCACGCTTGCGCGGGCGAAGGGGCTGCTTATCCGGGAGGCGGGGGCGGGGGAGGTGCGGGCGGGGGAGGCGGTGGGGGTGCTGCTGTTGTAATCGGCCCGCGGAGGCGGCGCTGGAAATGGGCGATGGCGACGAGGACGAGGCCGATTTCGAGCCCCGTGAGCAGGTGAGCGACAAGGCCGAGGTTGTTGCTGGCCTTTTCGGTGGTTGGGCGGACAAGCACATGGAGGAGGAAATTCGCGGGGACATCGAGGTAGCTGACAAACGGGATAAAACCGCAGCCGCAGGTGTAGAGAATCATCACGCCCACACCGCCGGCGATAAAACGCTCCCACACGGGCATGGGGCCGCTTTCCAGGGGCGGAACGGCGCGGCGGGACCGGGGCGCCGGTGGCGGGGAATCGTCCACATTACACCGCGGCTTCGTCCTGGATGTCGGCGTTGGTGTAGACGTTCTGCACGTCGTCGTTGGCTTCAAGGCCGTCGGTGATTTTCTGGACCTTTTCGGCATTCTCGCCGGAGGTGGCGACGGTCTGGGAGGGGATCATCACGAGGTCGGCCTGGGCGAGCTCGATCTTGGCCGCGAGGAGCGCCTTGCGGACGGTTTCGTAATCTGCCAGGGCGGTCGTGACCTCGTAGCCGTATTCGGAAGCCACAACGTCCTCGGCCCCGGCTTCCAGGGCGATGTCCATCAGTTTCTCTTCGGACACCTTGGACTTCTCAATATTGATGATGCCCTTTTTGGCAAACATCCAGCCGACGGCGTTGGCCCCTGCGACCTGGCCGCCATGCTTGTCGAAGATCAGGCGCACTTCGCCAGCGGTGCGGTTGCGGTTATCGGTAAGGGCATCGACGAGGATGGCCACGCCCCCCGGACCGTATCCTTCATAGAGGACGGCTTCGAAGTTCTGCCCACCGAGCTCCCCGGATCCCTTCTTGATGGCCTTTTCGATGGTGTCATTGGGCATATTGACCGCACGGGCCTTGTCGCAGGCGTAGCGGAGGGCGACGTTGTCGTCGGGGTTGGCCCCCCGTTTGGCGGCAATCATGATAAGACGGGCAATTTTGGACCACGCCTGGCCGCGGCGGGCATCGACCACGGCCTTTTTGCGTTTGATGTTTTTCCAGTGGGAATGGCCGGCCATGGATGCTCCGGGAAGTGAGGACGTGACGCAGAGAGGCAATTGTAGAGCGTAACAATTGGCGCGAAAAGTGAAGAGCGTCACAAATTATGGGTAGTAGTGCTTGCGTTGACGGTATTTGGGTCCATAATAGCTCACCTCGCTTTTTACCAGGAGAAGGATCTGTGATCATTCGACAAGTCATGCGGTTATCGGCAGTAGCGGTGTGCCTGAGCCTTTTTCAGGCGGTCGCGGCCCATGCCGCTGTTGTCGCAGTGCCGAATTTCTCGTTTGAGAACCCGACCCTGGCTCCCGGCCAGTTTACCCAAACCTCCGGCTTGGGCGATTCGACCGCCATTCCGGGGTGGACGGTCAGCGGCACCGTGCCGGTCATCGCCGGCATCCGCCGGAATTCGGACCCAACAACGCAATTCAGCTCGCTGCCCGATGGTAACCAGTTTGCCTACGTGGGCACCCGCGTGACGGGCAACCAGGGCAACATGGTCCTGACCGCCCCGACCGGCAATCTGCCCACCATCGTGGCCGGCACCGGCTACACCGTGACCGTGGCCGTCGGACGCAACATTCACAACACCTTCGGCGCCGGGTCGCTCGAATTGGACCTGACAGCCAACGGCACGGTGGTGGCGTCCACCTTCCTCGACGTGAACACTGTCACCGGTGACACCTTCAAGGACATCTCGACGACTCTTTCACCGGCAGCTTCGGCGGCTTTTGCCGGCCAGCAACTGTCGATTCGCCTCGTTGAAACGAACACCAGCCCCGCCGGCAGCGGCGACTACAACGAAGTCGCGCTGGACAACGTGCGGCTGGTGACGACCGCCGTGCCTGAACCCGCCTCGCTGGGGGTGCTGGCGTTGGGCGCTGCGGCCCTGCTGACCAAGCGCCGGCGCCGCGTCGGATAAGTCGCCACCCATCGTATGAATCACCAAGACGCGTGTACCGCAGGTGCACGCGTCTTTTTTTTCGCTCACGATTCGGGCGGTCCGGTCTGTCGGTGTCTTTCAACGGGCGCATCGTTCTTGCGGATTGACGGGGGTGGGCGGCGGACCTATTCTGCAGCCATCCAATATTGTCATCGGTACAGCACTCAAAGGGGCGTGCATGCAGAGTGATGCAGTGAGCAGCGGAATTGCGCAGCTGTTGGCAGCGGCATTCAGCACCAACGACCTCGGCGCGCTGATGTGGATCGGCATCCTGGTCATCGGGGCAGGGGCCCTGGTGGTGGTGATGGTGATCGCCAACTTCTTCAGCCTCTGGCTGCAGGCGTTCTCGGCCGGGGCGGGGGTGAGCTACTTCTCGCTCATCGGCATGCGCTTCCGTAAAGTGGACTCGCGGCAGATCGTGACGTCGCGCATCACGGCGGTGCAGGCAGGCCTGACCGAGCTGACGACGAACCTTCTCGAGAGCCATTATCTGGCCGGCGGGCGCGTACCCAACGTGGTGCGGGCGATGATCGCGGCCCATCGGGCGGACATTGAACTGCCCTGGAATCGGGCGGCGGCGATCGACCTCGCCGGGCGCGATGTCCTCGATGCCGTGCAGACCAGCGTGAATCCCAAGGTGATCGACGTTCCCAACGCGGCATCGGGGCGGCAGACGATCGATGGCGTCGCCAAGGACGGCATTCAGCTCAAAGTGAAAGCCCGCGTGACCGTGCGGACGAACATCCAGCAGCTCATCGGCGGGGCGACGGAAGAAACAATCGTGGCCCGCGTCGGTGAAGGCATCGTCACCTCGATCGGTTCTTCCGATACCTACAAACATGTGATGGAGAACCCGGACTCCATTTCCAAGACGGTGCTGCACAAGGGGCTGGATGCGGGCACCGCGTTTGAGATTCTGTCGATCGATATCGCGGACGTGGACGTCGGGGAAAATGTCGGCGCCAAGCTGCAGGCGGACCAGGCCGAATCGGACAAGCGGCGGTTCCAGGCGGAAGCGGAAAAGCGGCGGGCGCTGGCGGTCGCCAACGAGCAGGAATTCATCGCGTTGGCGCAGCAGAATCGCGCCAAGGTCATCGAGGCCGAGGCGCAGATCCCGATGGCCATGGCGGAAGCTTTCCGCGCCGGCCACCTGGGCATCATGGATTACTACAAGATGCGGAACGTGCAGGCGGACACGGCGATGCGCGAAAGCCTCGGCAGCGACCGCGCCGATGAGCCCAAGCGCTCGTGATGCCGGGAGGCGGCGTGGCGGATGGTGAGCGCAGCGGCGTGACCGGAGCGGCGAAGGTCGGCGCTCCGGCGGCAGGGGAATCGGTGCGACTGTTGCCAGTGAACACGCGGGGAGCGGTGGCGGCGGCGGTGGTGGGGGTGCTGGCCTTTCACGTGGCGTATGCATCAACGGCGCTCGCGGGGGCGGTGGTGTTGTTTTTGTTTTCGCTGGTCTGGGTGTCGCGGGTGCGCTCGGCGCGCGGAGCCTTCTGGCTGGGCCTGGGGATGGGCTTTTTTGTGTACGCCCCGAAGCTGTTGTTTTTCTGGGGGATCTTCGGCGCCTTCGCCATCTCCCTCTGGTTGATCCTGTCGGTGTGGGTGGGGTTCTTTACGCTGATGGCCCACTACGCGGCGCGGCGGTTTCCAACTCTTGTGGCGACCGCGGCCCTGCCGGTGTTGTGGCTGGGTTTCGAATATTTCCGCAGCGAGCTCTACCCCCTGAAGTTCGCCTGGCTGACGCCGGGGTTCGCGTTCGCTCCCGGCGCGATGGTGCGCGCGGCGGGCGTCTATGGCGCAGGCTTTTTGTGCATGGCGCTGGCGGCCGCAGCGTGGATGCTGCCGGGGCTGGGGCGGCCGGTCGGACTCCTGGCGGCGGTATTGCTCGTCGGGGCCCTGGGCACCCGGCCTGTTCCGCTTCCGGAACTCAGCGCTCGTCTGCGAAGGCCGATGGGACCCTCCGTCGTCGGGATTCAGCGCGAGGGCGGGGATCCCTGGAAGGCGGCGGAGTGGCTGGAGACCGCCCGGCAAGCGCATCCGGAGGGGGAACTCTTCGTGCTCAGCGAGTACACCTTTCCCTCCTTGCCTCCTGATGACGTTCGCGCGTGGTGCAAACAGCACGGCAAATACCTGCTTGCCGGCGGCGTGCGCGATGTCGAGGGCTCGCGAACAAAGTTCTACGACACGGCTTTCGTGGTCGGCCCGGACGGCGACATTCTTTTCGAGCAGGTCAAGGCGGTGCCGATTCAGTTCATGCAGGATGGCCTGCCTGCACCGAAGCAGGAGTTGTGGCAATCGCCTTGGGGACCGATCGGCGTGTGCGTCTGTTACGACCTGAGTTACACGCGGGTGACGGATCGGCTCGTGGAGATGGGGGCGCAACTGCTGCTGGTTCCGGCGATGGATGCGGGCACCTGGGGAGAAAGTGAGCATGAACTGCATGGGCGGATCGGCCCGATGCGCGCGGCGGAATATGGCGTGCCGGTGGTGCGCGTGTGTAGTTCCGGCATTTCGCAGATCGTTGACCAGTGGGGGCACCTCCTGGAGTCCGCCCCCTATCCTGGCCAGGGGGCGGTCTTCAGTTCCTCACGAATCCGGATGGGAACAGGCCATCTTCCATGGGATCGATGGGCGGCGCCGGTTTGCGCCCTGCTCGCAATGGGATACAGTGCGTGTGAACTGCTGCTTGCGACCGTTCGGCGGGTGCGCGAAGGTCGCGGCCGGAGGGCGGCAAAGTCGCTGTCCGTCGCCGCCGCCGCGCCCCCGCTGCCCCCATCCGCAGAACACTGAAACGAGTATGTAACCCAGCCTGAGAGGACAAACGAGATGACGGCAAGAACCGACGTGGAAGTCAATACGGCGCCGCGCGGCGCGGTGTCGCTGCTGTGGGCACTGCTGCTGGTGGTCGTCGGCGCGGCTGCTTTCAACGGCGCATTTGCCGTCGGCGGCTGGGGACCCCTCATTGTCGTCTTCCTGTTCTGCGCGGTCCGTCTGACGCACGCCGCCTCGGCGATGGGGGCGCTGCTTCTGGGATTGCTCCTGGGCGTCGCCGCCTATGCGCCCCAGGCCTACCTGCTGACCGGCAGCTTCGGCATCCCGGCGCTCACGATCATCGGCATCCTCGCGCTGTGCGTGGCGATCTTCGCGTGGGTCGGACACCAGGCGTGGCGTCGGCTGGGGCCGGTGGGCTCGCTCGTGGTGTTGCCTTTTCTGTGGACCGGGCTCGAGTACTGCCGCGCGGAACTCTGCCCGCCCCGATTCAGCTGGCTCACCACCGGCCTGGCCATGCCGCCCGAAGCGCTGCACCGGTTCGTCGGATCTTACGGCGTGGGCTTTGTGCTGATGGGCGTGGCGGCGGCCGCATGTTCGTGGCGCGGATGGAATCGCGTGCTCGGGCTGGTGGTCGCGCTGGGGGTCGCCTGGGGGTTGAGCATCTGGCAGCCTGAAGCCGTGGCCGACACCGCCGTCGCTGAATCGAATGCTCCCGCGGCGAGCGGGACGGCGCCTGCCGCAACGATGGCGGACGCCGCGCGGGCCACGGGCGCAACAACGCTCGCCGCTGCCGCCAGCGCACCGGCCACCGCTGCCGCGAACACGGTTGCCGAAGACAAGCGCTTTCCCAACCCGCTGCTGGTGACCCTGCCGGGAGAGCACCCCAACTCGCGCTCGGTGGCCGGCCTCCTCAACGCCGCTGCCGCCGCGCATCCCGAGGCCCGCTTCTTTTTCCTGACCGAATATGCCATGGCGCTCAACGACAACATCGCACGCTGGTGCGGCACGCAGAAGAAGTACGTGATCGCCGCCACGCAGGTCCCGGTGAAAGGCAAGACCAACACCTTTCGCCTGACCGCCGCGGTCACCAAGTCCGACGGCAACACCGGCCTGATCATCGATCGCGAGACGCCGCTTTCCTCCGGCGAAGAGGAACCTTCCGAGCCGGAATTGCTGGAGACCGGCTGGGGCAAGATGGGCGTGGTGATCTTCCACGACCTCGGCCATCGGAAGGAAATGGACGCCCAGGTGCGTGCCGGTGCGCGGGCGCTGGTGGTGGTCGCACCCGACGTCGAAATCTGGGGCCTGACCACGCAGGATGAACACTCGCGCATTCCGGCCGTGCGGGCGGTGGAATATGGAATTCCGATCGTGCGTGCGACCAGCAACGGTCTGTCGCAGATCATTGCTCCCAACGGCCAGGTGGTGGCGAGCAGCGGTGCCGATCACGTGCTGGCCGGCCACATCCCGATGACCGCCGCCGCCCCGCACGTGCCTATCGATGCCCTCGGCGGTCCGATCTGCATGATCCTTGCCGCCCTGTACCTGCTGATGGAGCTGGGCATGGCCGCTGTCAATCACACCAAGGACGACCATCCCGCAGGCGCCCCGCCCGCCGCCGGGCCGGGCAACGTCCCTCCGGCGGCCCCCTCCGCATGATCCGCCGGTATACTGCGCAGGAATCACAAAGGCAGGTGGTCCATGGCCGATATTCCCAGAGATCCGCGGCAGCTCGCGCGGGACATTCTCGCCGGCAAAATCTCCATCGAGGACCTCGCCCGCGAGCAGGCGCGACGCGCCGGCCGCGCGCCGGGATCGCCCGGGGCCCCCATGCCCCAGAAGCTGCCTGACCGCATTCCGCTGCCCCGTCCGGCGCCGCCCCCGCCGCAGCGCAAGCCCGTGCCCCCTCCGCCGCAGTCGCGGAAAGCCCCGCCGAAAAAGCCGGCGCGCCCCCCGGTCAACGTGCCGCCGCCCGCCCGCCAACCGCTCGCCCCCGCAGGCCCGACGGTTCAGCCTCCCGATTTATCCGTCCCCACGGCCCGCCGCGAGAGCCGACCCACCGACATGCAGGCGGCGCTTCGGACGCGGGGCAGTCTGCGCCAGGCGATCCTTATGGCGGAGATCCTCAACAAGCCTGTCGCGCTCCGCGACGAGTGATGCTCAAAGCGCCGGGGTCTCGTCCCGGTAGGGGGGTCATCACCGGAAGCGATGGCGGGCGTCACGGTGCCGGAGTTGCCGCCGCGCGTTCCTGATCCCGGCGCGCCTGCATTCGTTGAAGAATGTCCGCAATGCCTTCTGAATCCGCGGCCGCACCGGGGCCAGCCGGCGCTGCCCCGGCGGGGGTGCCCTCGTTCTTGACGGTGGACCCGCCGCGCGGGTTCAGCGCGATGTGCTCGATCGTCGTCCACTCGATGGGCCGCGACTGCAGGCGCACCGTCTTGATGTCGGCCGGCGCCAGGTCGGGAAAGGCCACCGTCAGTTGCCGGAGCGCTCCCTGCCGGTCCTTGCCCATCAGCACCATCGCGTGTTCCTGGTTGTTGGCGTCGATCGCCACCACCCGCACATCCACATTGTCCAGGTCGTGGGCGATGGTGATGCGCGAGTAAGTTGCTTCCGGGACAAAGCCCGGTCGTCTTCCGCCAAACCCGTTGCCTCCGCCGCCCATTCCCCCGCCGCCAGCACCGCCGCGGCCATTGCGCGGGTCGGGCTCCACGAAGGTCGGGGCGCTGGTCACATAACTTCCCGCCGCCGTCTTTCCTGACAGCGACTCCTTGCCTTCGGCAATCGTCGCCCATGGCGCCGCCGCAATGCCAATCTGCAGACGCACCTCCGCCAGATCGCTGAACTGCAGCTTCTCCGAGCCCGTGCTGCCCAGCACCACCTCGAAATACATGTCTCCCCCTCCGGCATCATCGGTGGGTGGAACATTGCGCTGATTGGGCGCCAGACCGGCCAGCGGCTGCTTCTCGCCGTTGTCCAACATCAGCCACGCACCGCCATCGCTCACCGGCAGAATTCGATAAATGTCCGGGGCCAGCGGAATGCTGGTGGCCTGCTGGTTCGGACGGGCGCTCACTTGCACGAGCGGGAACGACGACCCCGCGGGCAGGTCATGCAGCTTCAGCACCAGGATTCGGCCGTTGGAAACCGACGCCACTTGCGGAAGTGGCGGCAGCGCGGGCGCTCCGTCCATCGTCCAGAACGGACCGCGGGCTCGCGCTGCGACGCCCTCCAGTGAAATGGCGTTCGCGGGCACCATCCGGGCGCCTGCGGCCGGAGTGGCAGTTGGCGTACGTGATCCTCCGGGCGTCGGCTCATCGGCCGCCGACAGCACCGCCAGTGAGACCGTCATGACCGCAGCGGAAGTGGCAAGCGCCAACAAGGTGCGGCGGGTCACCGCGCCACGCCGCGCGCCCGGTCGCAGCACCGCGCGAATGCGGGATTCCAACGATGACGGACGGGCCATCGAGACGGCGGTAAAGCGCATCACGTTCCTCCCTTCAAAACGGGTGGCGGTTTCCAGCAAAGTCTGGGCATAAGTGGGGGGATCGATCCCACGCGAGAGCACGAGATCGTCGCACGCCTTTTCGCGTTCAATTTCCATCCGCCGGCAGGCGACCCACACCAGGGGATGAAACCAGTAGGCGGCGCGGATGAAGACGGCAATCATTTGCGTGCGCAGATCGCCGCGACGCAAATGTGCAAGCTCGTGCAGCAGCACCGCGCGCAGGCGCGGCAGGGGCCACTCTTCCGCCGCCGCGGGGAGCACAATCCGTGGATGGAAAATGCCCACTGCGATGGGCATGCAAAGAGCATCGCTCAGGAGGACCGGAACCGAACGCCGCATGCCGGCATCGATGTGCGCCTGCACCCCCACGTGCGGCGCCAGCGCCGGTGCCGCGCGGGTGTTCCGCGCAAGCCAGCGCCGCAACCGCCACATCGCCGTCAGCACGGGCAGCAGGCACATCCCGACGCCGCAGAGCGAGATGGCAAGAATCACGACCGGCCATTGCACCGTGGTCCGCGCCGGCGGCGCATCAGGTGCACGCACCGCCACCGCCGGTCCGCCGCCCGTGTGTGCATCTTCGGCTGACGCAACGTCCGTCATCCCGCCGGCGATCGCGCCATGACGCTGTACAACCTCCGACCCCACCGCGACGCGTTGCGGTCTCGTCGCCGGCAGCACCCCATAGTGCGGCATCCAGGGTTGCACCAGCGGCAGCACCGCCAGCGACACCATCCCCGCCGCCCACAGCGCATGGCGATGCGCCGCCGATCCCCGCCGCAGCAACAACGCCGCGATGCCCACGAGCACCAGCAGCAGCGTGCCCTTGGTCGCCGCCTCCGCCATTCCATCGAGCACCACTCCAGCAAACCCTTCAGCGGCCACGGGCGGCTCCTTTCGGCGCGGCCCCGCTGCGCGCCTCATCAATCAACTTTGCCAGCCGATCCACCTCTTCCTGCGAAAGCTGCGTCGCGGGGTCCGCCAGGTGCGCCGCCAGCGCCTTTTCAACGCTGCCTGCGAAAAACGTCTCCAGCACGCGCCGCAGCGCCGACTTCCCCGCCTTCTCCGGCGGCCGCGTGGGCTGGTAAACAAATGCCCGCCCCTGTTTCTCGTGCGACAGCAGCCCCTTGTCTTCCAGAATCCGCAGGAACGTCCGCACCGCGGTGCGGGTGGGGGGGTCCGGTAGCGCGCTGACGACGTCGTCCGCCGACGCTTTGCCGCGGGCATAGACGGCATCCAGGATCTGGCGTTCACGGCGGGAAAGGTGGTGCGGTTCGACCATGACAACTCCATCGCAACGACGAACTGCTAAAATACTGGCATCAACGAATGGCTATGTCAAATGAAAAGTTAAAAATTTAACACTTCATCTGGAAATCAGGCTGCAGCTTGGAGCGTCAACAGCGGTTGCGCAGCTGTGTTGCGGTTGTGTTCTGCGCACGGAAAACCGGGTGGTAGAAGTCGCTCCTGCCGCCCGGAATCAAACCCGCCCGTTCGAATGCCTCACTCGATCGGATCCTTCTCCTGCTCCGCCACCCCCTCATCGCTTTCCAGTTGTCCGCCGGTGGGGCCCGTCATCCGCGCGTTGGAGCCGCTCGTCTCGTTGAGGCCGGCATTCCCGCCGCGCTGCATGCCGCGCGCCGCGTCCGGGTTCTGCCGCGACTCCCGATCGTTCGACAGTGATCCCGTGTAGGAGGAAACCTGGTCCAGCTTCTCGGTCGGCGCGTGCACTTCCTGCCGGTCGCTCGCCCCCGGGTTGGGCGTGTGCGCATCGATTCCCCGCGCGGTTTTGGCTTCTGCGCTGCCCACATCTTCCAGCCGGTCCGCCCCGCCTGGATTGCGCGCTGCCGCCGCACGTCCCTGGATTGCCGGGTCACCCGCCATTGCGTCATTTTTCTGATTCTTGTCAGCCATAGGGCACCTCCTTCCCATGGCCAAGAGCAAACCGCCGACCGGGCCGTTACAATCGGCCGTCATGAAAGAACTGCTTGCCCAGCTGCTCCGCGGCACCCCGCTCACTTATGAGCAGGCCGAGAGCGCCTTCACCGACATCATGGACGGCACCGCCGATCCGGCGCAGACTGCCTCCCTGCTCACCCTGCTCGCCGCCCGCGAGCCCACCGTTGAGGAACTCCACGGGGCCGCCACCGTCATGCGGCGGCACGTCGTCGCAATCGACGCCCCCGAAAACGTCGTCGATACCTGTGGTACCGGCGGCGTGGGCTCCCATCTCTTCAACATTTCCACCACCGCCGCGATCGTCGCCGCCGCCTGCGGCGCCTTCGTCGCCAAGCACGGCAACCGCTCGATCACCAGCCGCTCCGGCTCCTCCGACGTCCTCCGCATCCTCGGCGTCAATATCGAAACCACCCCCGAGCAGGAAGCCTGCTGCCTCCGACAGGCCCACATCTGCTTCGCCTATGCCCCCCGCCACCATCCGGCCATGAAGCACGTCGCCGCCATTCGCCAGGCCTTGGGCTTCTCCACGCTTTTCAACCTTCTGGGCCCGCTCACGAACCCCGCCGGCTCGCGCCGCCAGGTCGTCGGCACGCGCTCGCCGGAACTTGCCGATAAACTGCTCGATGTCCTCATCCGCCTGGGTGCTCAGCGCACGCTCCTGCTCGTGGGCAGCGACACCACCATGGGCACCATCTGCGACATCTCCGTTACCGGTCCCACCCGCGTGGCGGAGTTCGACGCCCAGACCAACAGCGCCCGCCGCTACACCCTCACCCCCGAGGAACTCGGCCTCCGCCGCCATCCCTCCGCCGCACCTTTGGAAATTCGTTCGGTCGAAGACTCCGCCGCCCGGGTGCGCTCCGTTCTTTCCGGAACCCCCGGGCCCGCGCGCGATATCGTCCTGGCCAACGCGGCCGCCGCCCTCTGGGTCGCTGGCGAGGTCGACACCATCGCCGCCGGCATTCCCCGGGCCGCCCATGCGATCGATTCCGGCGCCGCCCTCGGCACGCTCGAACGCCTCATCGCCTGCAGCCACCAGCCTGCCTGACGCCCCCGGTATCTGCAAGACGACGGCGGGGGAAATCCCACCACAACCCCCGCGGCCCCACCGAAGCCCCCATTTTCCCGCCGCACAGCCTCCCCCTTATCGGCCATAGCGTCTTTTTCAAAACTCTGCCGAAAAAAGGGAACAGGCTGCAACTTTTCACGCGCCCGCTGCGTTGAGTAAGTGAAAGCCTTATACATTTGTTGGTCATGGATGACTGACGCCATTCTTCTACAAGCCGCGGTGCAAATCCCCTCTGCGCCGCCTGCGATGGGAGCGTGTTGTGTCCGACGCCACTGTGCAGCGTCCCCGCCTCCGGGGTTTCCTTCTCACCACCCTTCTTCTCGGTACGGTTGCCCTTTCGACCGCTGCCACCCCCGCCGCCGCGACGCCCGCGACGATTGGATCCGCGGCCACGAACGTTCGCCCGCCGGTCCAACTGGCCGATGAAATCGTCCGGCGCCTCCGTCGTCTCGGCATTAATTTCAGCAAAAGCCGCCTCGATCGCCCCTACGACCCCGATGGTGAGATCTGCTGACGTCTGGTCGTCGTTTCGGACGTTCGCGGATACGTCAAAATGTCGCCTGCCAGCCGCGCGACGCACCCCGCTTCCCGTCTTTTCTCCCCAATTGCGATGCGCCCTGCCCACAGGCACCTCATCCGCAACAGCCCCATTTTCTTGAACTTACTCTCCAGCCAGCCGCACCGCCGGCCCGCCAAGGGTGCGCTCACGGCCACATGCCCCCTGAGAAACGATGCTTTGGCATACGCGCTGCTGATTGAACATGCAGGCAATCGCTCGCAATCGTGTTCGAGCCCGCCCTCGCCGTTCTTCCAGGAGCAACCCTATGAAACTCTACGCCCCCTGTCTGGCAGTCGCCTTGGTGGCTGCGTCCTCTCTGGCTGGCTGCACTGGCCCACGCCGCAACGAAGCGGCCGCCCCCGCCATCATGCTCACCGTCTCGCACCGCACGGTCGAGACCGGCGAACGCACTCGCGTCACGGCCCGCACCGTGAACCTCATTGGCACCCAGGGCATCCGCTGGACCGTCACCCCCACCACCGCCCAGATCGCCCCCGAAGGCAACAATGGCCTCTCCGCCATGTTCACCGCCAATGAGCCCGGAACTTACCAGATCACCGCCGCCGCCGATGCCGGCAATGGCCGCTGGGTCGAAGACTACACCAACATCACCGTCAACGGCGTCATCATCAACGGTCGCGACGTCAATGACCGCAATGTCCCCGGCAGCCCCACCTACAACCCCAACCCGAACCCCAACCCCAATCCCAATCCGCCGCTGCGCTAAGTGACACCGCCGCGGGCTTCTCCCGCGGCTTCTGATTGTTTGCTTCGCCGGGCCTTCGGGCGCCGGCAACCATCTCCGGGCAGCGTGGGGCGCTCTGAGATCTGAACACCCGTGGCTTGGCCACGGGTGTTCCGCTTTTGCGCGATAGTTTTCCGCCCCGCCTCAGCCCCCGCCAAACAGCAATGGCTTGGTCCGTCGCAACCGCTCCCGACCCCACCGCCGCGCCGGACCAAACGTCGGCAACGCCGCCCACGCCCGCACCGCCGCCTCAAACGACGTGCTGCTCACCAGCAGGCACGCCAGCGGCAGTTTCGTCGATCGGCCCACCCACCACAGCAGCACCCGCGACGACCACGGCACCCGCGCAATCCGGCACAGCTCCCGTCCCAGTTTCCCCACATTGTCCGGCGGACCCGCTTCCTTCCGCCGCTGCCGCACATGCAGGAACACCCCCAACAGCAGCACCAGCAGCACCACCACCATCAGGCCGCTGTTCCGGGCGCTGTCGCGGGTCGTCCCGGACTGATACGCCCGCAGCCCGCTCTTCAACTCCGAAAAAGTCAGCCCATGCTGCACCGGCGCCGCCGGTGGCGCCGGGGCGGGGGGTTGTTCCCATGGAGGCGTCTGCGCCAGCGAAAACAGCGGATGCATGTTCAAACTCCCGCCGGTAATTGCGTGTTCAATGTGTCCAGCATCGTCTCCGCCCGGCGGCGGACGCGCACGTTCGGATCCCGCCGGGCAATGCTCGAGACCTGCCGGATCATTTCCAGCAACTGCAGCTGCTCGACCACGAACAACGCCGAAATCCGATGAATCGGGTTCGGATCCGCCAGCATCTTCACCAGGCACTCGCGCGCCGTCGCAAAATCAAACTGGCTGATGGCCTTGATCGCATTGGCCCGCTCGCGGTTGTGCCGAGAGTTCAGCATCGCCAGCACCTGCTGCGACTTGTCCGCGATGTGCAGCTGCGCCATGCTCTCCACCGCGTTCGCGCGCACCCGCGAATCCGTGTGATGGGCCGAAAGCTCCAGCAGGTCCTTCAGCCGCGGATCGTTCAACTGCCCCGCCAGGCGCACCGCGATCGCCGCCACCCGCGCGTCGGCATGACCGCACAGCGCGATGATCTGCCCCCGGTACGCCGTCAGCGATGGCAGCGACGCCAGCATCTTCAGCCCCTGCGCCAGTTCCGTCACCTGGGTCGCCGCCAGCTTTGTTTTCAGTGATTCCACAAACGCCGGATCATTCGCCGCCGCCCGCGTCTGGTGGTGCTGCATCGCCGGCGGAAGCTTGGCGTACTGTCCCCACACCTGCTCAAAAGAAGCCGCCCGCGTTTCCGCAGCTGCCTGCGTTTTCATGCCCACCGGCCGCGGCATCGGCGCCCGGCCTCCCTGCTGCACGATCCGCCGCACCGAGGCGTGCGGGCTCGTCGCCAGTTTCGCCGCTTGCGCTTTCCAATCCCAATGTGCCTGCCCGGCATAGCGCCGTTCCACCAGGTAACGCGTCGCGATCCGTGCCGTCCGTTCGTCCCGGTCCTGCGCAATCCGCAGCAGCACCGATCCCGCCTCGGCCGCCGGCGTTCGCGATGCGGCCGTCGCCACCGCCACCCGGCAGGCAATCCCCTCGTCTCCCTCGGGCGCCTTGTCCAGGATGTCCGCCATCACCGCCGCCTTCTGCGCCCCGGGAAGCGCCAGCGCCTCCACCAGGGGCAGCCACTGCGGCCAATTCTCCGCCGTGATCAACTGGTGTTTCTTGCCCGCCACAAAGAGCTTCGCGTGCGTCACCGTCCCCGCCGCCGTTCGCACCAGCGGATCGACCAGGCGGTAGGATTCCTTCAGCAGCCCCAGCACCACTTCCGGCAATTCCACCGCACTCAGCCCCGCACTCGCCGCCGCTTTGAGCGTCGAAGTCAGCCCCAGCAGCAGCCCGCGCGCGATGATTGGGTCCTGCGCGTTGCGCAGGATCAGCGTCCCCGCGCGCGTCAGTTCATCGTACGTGTCGCCAAAACTTGCCCACAGCGCCCCATCCTGCTGCCGCTCCAGTGCCAGCGCCGCCGTCACCGCCGCCCCCTGCCGATGTGTTTTGAATTGCCGCAGCCCCCGCTCAATCGCCCGGTCCATCTGCTGCGCATCATCCGCCGACGTCGCCGGCTGCTCCTCCGGTGAGCGCTTCAAGTAGGTCCGCAACGTCTCCAGCAGCGCCCGCCCCGCCAGCTCGCGCACCGCCGGCCGCCGATCCACCAGCGCCTCCGCCAGCAAAAACGTCAGCTTCACATCCGCGCACCGCCGCACGATGGCGATGATGTTCTCCCGCGCCGGCCCGTTCGAATCCTGCATCGTCTCTGCCAGCGGGCCAAACAGGTCCCGCGGGTTGGCCACGATCTGCCCCTGCACCTGGTCGTCTAGCCGGTTGAAGGCCCGGATCAGCGCCACCCACCCCGCACGCCGGTTCCGCTTCAGCAGCACCTGCGCCAACTCCCGCTGCTCCTCCGGCGGCGCTTCGGCAAGCACCATGTCGATGACCCGCTCCGCCGCCGCATTGCGGGTCGACAGGAGATGTTCCAGGATGTCGTGACGTGCGGACATAAACCTTCATCCAGGGTGCTGCGAACTCGGACGTTGTCACTGGTTATCGGTAACAATCGCGCGCGGGTTTCGTCCAACCCCCCATAACTCCCTGCGCCCCGTAAAAACCCCGGCTCCGTTCCCCCTCCCGACACCGCTGGATTTACACTACCCCCATGGACCCGTAATATGGGCTTTTACGGGGCATTGCGAGGGGAAAACAACGGTTTTATGGAGCACTTACCCCATGGCCCAGGCCCCCGCGACGCCTACCCCCTCCGCCGCCGCCTCCCCCAAAACGGCCACGCCCCCGGCAGTTCCCCTGTTTGAACTCGCCACCCAATGGCAAATCATCCGCAATGACGTCGAAGCCGCCGTCAAGGAGGTCCTCGACACCCAGCAGTACACCTCCGGCGCCACCTCCGGCCCTTTCGTTGGTCGCTTCGAAGAGAACCTCGGCAAGCAGCTCGGCGCCCATGTCATCGCCCTCTCCTCCGGCACCGACGCCATCCTCGCCGCCCTCATGGCCCTCAACATCGGCCGCGACAAAAACGACCGCCGTCACGAAGTCATCACCACCCCATTCACCTTCTTCGCCACCGCCGGCTGCATCGTGCGCTCCGGGGCCAAGCCCGTCTTTGTCGACATCGACCCCGCCACCTTCCTAATGGATATCCCCCAGGCGCAGGCCGCCGTCACCGCGCAAACCAAAGCCATCGTTCCCGTTCACCTGTATGGGCAGATGCTCGACACCAACGCGCTCGCCGCCATTGCGGAAAAGCACCAGCTCGACATCATCGAAGACGCCGCCCAATCCATTGGCGCCCGCGATTCCCACGGCAAACAGATCGCCCAAAATGCCCGCTGCGCCTGCCTCAGCTTCTATCCCACCAAGAACCTCGGTGCCGCCGGTGACGCCGGGGCCCTCGTCACCCGCGATGACGCCCTCGCCACCCGCTTCCGCCAGACCCGCCAGCACGGCGAAACCTCCCGCTACCACCACGATTTCGTCGGCGGCAATTTCCGCATGGACGCCCTTCAGGCCGCCGTCCTCAACGTCAAACTCAAGTGGCTCGACGGCTGGAACAACCGCCGCCGCGCCATCGCCGCCCACTACACCCAGCGCTTCACCAACTCGCCCGTCCTCCCGCCGGTCGAACTCCCCGGCGTCCACCACGTCTACCACCAGTACGTCATCCGCGTCCCCGGCGGCCGCCGCGACGCCCTCCGCGACCACCTCTCCAAAAACGGCATCGGCGCTAACATCTACTACCCCAAGAGCCTGCACATGCAGGCCTGCTTCGCCGATCTGGGCTACAAAGCCGGGGCCTTCCCCCACGCCGAAAAAGCCTGCGAAGAAGTGCTCGCCCTCCCCATCTTCCCCGAACTCACCGACGCCCAGGTCGAACGCGTCGCCGACACCCTCCTCGCGTTCTTCCGCTGAACGCTTTTGCCGGGCCCACCATGACCACGCACCATCCGACCTCCCGTCCTCCCACCCTCCAGTGGATCGGCGACATCGACGGCCATCTCGATATCCTCGACCAGCGGGCCCTGCCCACCCACACCCGGATCCTCTCCCTCCATTCCGTCCAGCAAGTCTGGGACGCCATCAAAACCCTCGCCGTCCGCGGTGCCCCCGCCATTGGTTGCGCCGCCGCTTACGGCATGGTCATCGCCGCCCGTGCCATCTCCACCACCTCCCAGGCCGCCGACCTCATTGCCGCCCTCCGCAAAGAGGGCGACCATCTCAAATCCTCACGCCCCACCGCCGTCAACCTCGAATGGGCGGTCGAGCGCATGCTCCGCGTCGCCGTCGCCGAGCGCGGCGTCGGCGTCCGCCCGCTGCAGAACCGCCTCCTCCAGGAAGCCCACCGCATCCTTGAAGAAGACCGCCAGATGTGCCTCGCCATCGGACGCCACGGCGCCCACTTCATCCGCCCCAACAGCGGCATTCTCACCCACTGCAACGCCGGAGCCCTCGCCACCTCCGACCACGGCACCGCCCTCTCGCTGATGTATGAGGCCCAGCGCCAAGGCATCGCCTTCCACGTCTTCGCCGACGAAACACGCCCCCTCCTCCAGGGCGCACGCCTCACCGCCTGGGAACTTCAGGCCAGCGGCATCGACACCACCCTCATCTGTGACAACATGGCCGGCCTCGTAATGCGCCAGAAAAAAGTCGACCTCGTCGTCGTCGGCGCCGACCGCATCGCCAGAAACGGCGACACCGCCAACAAGATCGGCACCTACTCCGTCGCCACCCTCGCCCGCGCCCACAACATTCCCTTCCTCGTCGCCGCCCCCTCCTCCACCTTCGACCTCTCCCTCCCCACCGGCGATTCCATCCCCATCGAAGAACGCGCCCCCGAAGAAATCGCCGAAGGCTTCGGACCGCGCACCGCTCCCCCCGGCATCCACGCCTACAACCCCGCCTTCGACGTCACCCCCGCATCACTGATCACCGCCATCATCACCGAGCGCGGCATCATCTCCCCCGTCAACGCCGACACCGTGTCCGCAATGGTCGAAACGTCCGCGAAAAGTGGCTAACGCCACCCGCCGCGGACGCACCCCTCCCTTCGTTGTCTCCGAAACTCGCTCCCGCCCCCGCGGCGATCACCGCTTCTCGTCGCCCCGATCCCCCTGCCCCTTCTTCGCCACCCTCTTCGCCTTCTTCCGCCGATCGGCCGACAGACTGCGGCTCACATCATCGCTCTCCTTGAACTGCCCCTGTCCATCCCGCCGCACATAACGCTTGTCCCCGCGCGGTGCAATCAGCGTCCGCTTCGACGCCCCGCCCTTCTTCCCGCCCTTCGCTCCCCCGCCCTTGCCCTTCGCCCCGCCCGACGACTTCTTCGCCGATCCCTTTGATGCAGATTTCTTCGTCGCTGTCTTCGCCATGAGTCATTCCTCCAAAGAACCAGAAGCGATACGTCGATACATGCAAATCGCCTGCCCAAACCACACAATCCTGCACGACCGTTCGCACCCACCCCAACCCATGGCCCGCCGCGCCACGCTCGCCAAACCTCTCGCCCCTGCTATGATTTCGCCGCACCCACGCAAGGAGCCCGCCATGCCCCGCCCCATCACCCTCTTCACCGGTCAATGGGCCGACCTCCCCCTCGACACCCTCTGCAAAAAGGCCAAACGCTTCGGCTACGACGGCCTCGAACTCGCCTGCTGGGGCGACCACTTCGAAGTCGACAAGGCCCTCGCTGACAAAAAATACGTCAAGCAGAAATGGGCCACCCTCCAGAAGCACGGGCTTGCCTGCTACGCCATCTCCGCCCACCTCGTCGGCCAGGCCGTCTGCGACAACATCGACGCACGCCACCAGCAGATCCTCCCCGCCCATGTCTGGGGCGATGGCAAAGCCGAGGGCGTCCGCCAGCGCGCCGCCACCGAACTCGCCAACACCGCCCGCGCATGCCGCGCCTTCTTCGATGCCGCCCCACGCGACATCAAAAACACCCTCAAGCGGTGGGGGGGTGCACGCGGCGAAAAGGACATGCACCTCGTCGTCCCCGGCTTCACCGGCTCCTCCATCTGGCACCTCGTCTACTCCTTCCCCCCCGTGCTCCCCAACCAGCTCGCCGATGGCTACAAAGACTTCGCCAAACGCTTCAACCCCATCCTCGACGTCTTCGACGAGCACGGCGTCCGCTTCGCCCTCGAAGTCCACCCCACCGAAATCGCCTTCGACATCGTCTCCGCCCACCGCGCCCTCGACGCCCTCAACCGCCGCAAATCCTTCGGCTTCAACTATGACCCCTCCCACCTCGTCTACCAGAACGTCGATTACGTTCAGTTCATCCGCGAATTCGCCGACCGCATTTACCACGTTCACATGAAGGATTCCTGGTCCAGCCCCACCCCGCGCCGCTCCGGCACCTTTGGCGGACACCTCCCCTTCGGCGACCCCGAACGCGCCTGGGAATTCCGCTCCCTCGGCCACGGCTCCGTCCGCTTCGAAGAAGTCCTCCGCGCCCTCAACTTCGCCAACTACCAGGGCCCCCTCTCCGTCGAATGGGAAGACCAGAACATGGATCGCGAACACGGCGCCAGGGAAGCCGCCGCCTTCGTCAAAAAAATCGACTTCGCCCGCAGCGACATCACCTTCGACGCCCAGTTCGACCGCTGAAATCCCCCTCACCGAAAGCCGCCATGCGCCCCCTCGCCATCCTCCTCATCGCCCTCGCCGTCCTCCTCATCACCTTCGGCCGCCTGCACGTCCGCCGCGCCCGCCACGCCCCTTCCACCTCCCGCCGCGCCCTGGGCTGGCTGCTCACCTTCGTCGGCTTCCTCCTTATGATCGCCGGCGTCGTCCTTTGGTAACCATTCCAGTTTCGCAATCGGCCATTTCCCCCTACCATACCCCGCTCGGATTTTGTCAATGAAAGGCCCCACCATGCCCTACACCCCCAGCCCTGCCCGTTACCAGTCCACCCCCAACCTCTTCCGCCGCACCGGCAACTCCGGCCTCCTCCTCCCCGCCATGTCCCTCGGCTGCTGGCACAACTTCGGCGCCCCCGGCACCGACTCCGCCCACCACTCCGACGAAGCCTCCTTCCACGAAAACGCCCGCCAGATGCTCTTCACCGCCTTCGATCTCGGCATCACCCACTTCGACCTCGCCAACAACTACGGCCCGCCTCCCGGCGCCGCCGAAGTCCGAGTCGGCCGCATCCTCAAGGAAGATTTCTCCGCCCACCGTGACGAACTCATCATCTCCACCAAGGCCGGTTACACCATGTGGGATGGCCCCTACGGCGACTGGGGCTCCCGCAAATACATGCTCGCCTCCCTCGACGCCTCCCTCAAACGCCTCGGCCTCGACTACGTCGACATCTACTACTCCCACCGCCCCGACCCCAACACCCCCATCGAAGAAACCATGGGCGCCCTCGACACCGCCGTCCGCTCCGGCAAAGCCCTCTACGCCGGCATCTCCAATTACAAGGCCCCGCAAACCGCCGCCGCCGTCCAAACCTGCCGCGAAAAAAACTTCCCCGTCCCCATCATCCATCAGCCCAAGTACTCCATGTTCGAACGCTGGATCGAACCCGAGCTCATCCCCCTCGCCGAAAAAGTCGGCATCGGCCTCATCTGCTTCAGCCCCCTCGCCCAGGGACTCCTCACCGACAAATACCTCGCCGGTATCCCCGCCGACTCCCGCGCCACCCTCGGCGGCTTCCTCCAGCCCACCGCCATCACTGATCAGAAAATCAACAAGATCCGCGCCCTCAACGACCTCGCCAAAGCCCGCGGCCAATCCCTCGCCCAAATGGCCCTCGCCTGGGTCCTCCGCCACAAGGTCGTCACCTCCGTCCTCATCGGCGCCTCCCGCCCCGCCCAGATCAAGGAAAACCTCGCCGCCCTCAACGCCCCCCCGTTCACCTCCGAAGAACTCCAAAAAATCGAATCCATCCTCGCCCCCTGACCCCCAAGCCGTCAGCCCACCCGACGACCCCCAACGGGTGCCACGGGTACGGCCCCAACCTCGGGGGCCGTACCCGTGCCTCCGAGGCTCGCATCACCACCTTGCACCCGCACCGATGCCAAGGTTTTGAGTGTTGGGTTTCGGGTTCGAGTTTTCCCCTGCGGCCCCACCCCCCATCCGACGCGTACTCCCGGGAACCCCCGCGCCCCCGGAGCCCCCACAATGTCCACCATCCAACCCGCCAGCGACCTCGAATCCACCCTCTACGCCATCGCCTATGACATCATCAAAAAACACCTCCGCGACCACGCCGACGATCTCAAAACCGACGACCTCGACACCCCCGAAAAAATCGCCAGCGCCATCTTCCGCACCGTCGCCGCCCTCAAAAAACGCCGCGTCTAACCCCGACCCGCCGCACCTCCCGACACCGGGTGCCACGGGTACGGCCCCAACCTCGGGGCCGTACCCGTGCCTCCTGGACGCGCCTCAAAAAATTGCACCGCAGCCTATGCCAACGTTTTGAGTTTCGCGTTTCGCGTCCTGAGCTTCCCCCCAACCACCGTCCCACCCACCATGCCCGCGCTGACCACCATCGCCGCCACCGGCAACCCGAAATAAACCGCCACCAACCCCCACATCGTCCCCTCCGTCTTCTCCGGCTCCACGCTCATCCACGCATTCGCCACCCCTAAATTAATCAACCCCAGCACCAGGTGCACAGCCAGCAGCGCCACAATCACGCCGATTCCCCACCCAATCCCCCGCGTCCACTTCCGCATCACCATCCACCCGCCGATCCCCAGGCACGCCGCCAGCGCCACCCACCGCGCGATCATCACCGGAAAAAACACGATCGCCGCCTCGTTCGCCCGCCCGCCCGTCTTGAACGGCGCCAGCTCCAGCCCCCACACAAACAGCAGCACCGTCGCCAGCCCCGCCCCGAACCACGCCAGCCAGAAACACACCTGCAGGGCAATCGCCACTCCCCGCGACCCCGTCCCGCCGCCGCCCGAAACACTCTCACCGGCTGTCATCGTCGTCATAACCACATCTCACACACCGGCCTCCTTCGGGCCGCGCGGCGACATGTTACCCGATCCCCTTTTCCCCCGCCGCCCCCCGCCCGCACCGCCCCCGACCCGCACCTTACCACCAATCATCCCACCCCATCATTTGTCATTTGTCATTTGTCATTTACTCATTCCCCCACCCCTCACTCCCACGAATACCGCTCCTCCGCCCACGGATCCCCCCGCATGTGATACCCGTTCTGCTCCCAGAACCCCGCCACATCCTTCTCCATCAGCTCAATCCCCCGCACCCACTTCGCACTCTTCCAGAAATACAGCTTCGGTATCACCAGCCGCACCGGCCACCCATGGTCCAGCTCCAGCGGCTTCCCGTCATGCTCGATCGCGAACACACAATCATCCCCCAGAAAATCCGCCAGCGGCAGATTCGTCGTGAACCCCTGCTCGCAATTCACCAGCACAAACTTCGCCTTCGCTCCCGCCCCGCCCGCCTTCTCCAAAACCGTCCGCGTGCTCGGCCCGCTGAACGTGTTGTTCAACCGGCTCCACCGCGTCACACAATGAATGTCGCACTTCACATCCACCCACGGCAACGCCCGAAACTCCTCCCACCCGCAGCTCCACCCCTTCCCCACCAGTCCCTCAATCCGAAACTCCCACCCCTTCAAATCCACCCGCGGCACATTCCCATAGTGCAGCACCGGCCACTTCTTCGTCTCCGCCTGCCCCGGCGGCACCCGTCGCGCACGCTGCATGTCCTCACTCACGATCACTGGACGCCCCGCCCCACCCTGCTGCTGCCCATCACTCATAAAGCACACCCGAAAAAGCCGCGTCTGTCATTCTATGCAGCCTTTTCTCTGCCTGCCACGCGGCCGGCATCTCACAAAGCCCCCTTCACCACGCGCCCGCCTGCGTTGCCAGCCACAAATCCAGGAGTCCGCAAAGCGAGCTTGTCGTGAACATCCAGATCAATTCGCCGTCCGTCAAACGCCGAGACAGCAGGATCGACAGGAGCCACCCTCCCGGCAATGCCGCAAAACTCACCACCACCAGCGCGGCAAACCCCGTCTCCACCATGCTTCCCAGGCCCGCACCACGCGGAAGCGTCTTTCCATACACCACAATCCCGATGACCCCCAGGAACAGGATCGCGCTGCCCAACCCCCATGCCCGCGCAATCCACCCGTCCGCCGTCACGGCTTTTTTCCGCTGCCCTGCATACCCCAAGGTCTGATCATCCATCCCGCACCTCCACCCCTTTCTACGACCGCCTCCCTTCCGAAGTTCACCCCGCGCAAAAAAGAACGGAGACCGCGCGCCAGCGGCCTCCGTCCAGATAGAACCATGAAACATGGTTCCGGCTTCTCTTCCTCGCGGGTTACTTCGACTTCTGCGCCGCCGTCTCCCACAGGTAAAACACCGTGTACGCCTTCACCCCATACGGGTTCGGGAACGTTTGGATCGTCTTCACCTTGGCGTTCTGCGCAAACTCCACGTGCGCATCCCCGAACAACCCGTTCGAGCCCGCATTGTTCGCATGCGGAATCGAAATCACGTCATACACCTTGTCGCACATCAGCCACATGTTCTGCGGCAGCGTCGTCAGCTTCGTGTAAAACGCGCCCACGTACTGCCCATTCACGTTCTTCGCCTGGCTCCCTCCTACCAGTGTCGAAGTGATCGTCGGGTTCTCACCCATGTGCAGCTGGTATATGTAGCCGCCGTGATCGTTCACCGGGTCCAGGAAGTTGTAGGGATCCGTGCTCGACGTCGCCGGCTTCTGGTACATCCACGTCGTGTTGCTCTGTCCCGGGCAGTAAAACACCCGCGGATCCTTCACCGTCCCCACATCCATCGTGATCAGCTCGCGCCAGTGCGTCGTCTGCGTCCGCCCGTTCTGGAACATGAACGGCGCTACCCCGCCCTCGCCACGCCGCATGTAGTGATACGCCGTCACATTGTTGTTATACCCATAGCTCTCGTACCCGCGCCCCGTCTCCGGCGGAAGGTTGTTCTCATACTCCGCCCCATACGTGTTCAACGCAATGCCGATCTGGTGCAGGTTGCTCGCGCACGCAGTCTTCTTCGCCTGCGCTTTCGCCCGCGCAAGGCTCGGAAGCAGAATCGCGATCAGCAGCGCGATGATCGCCACCACCACCAGCAACTCAATGAGGGTAAACCCAGAGCGACGACGTTTCATGAAGTTCTCCAAAACTGGTGCGCAGGTCAGAAGTGATCGCCTTCGCGCCCTCCTTACCGCAGTCTTCCTGCCTTCGCGGCAGATCGACACCTGCAGATATCAGTGGGGGCAACAACGACGTCAGGAACTGTAACCCCCGCCTTCCTCTGCTGCGCTGTCATTTTTGACAGTGAATCTATCCATCTTGAAACTACTCTTCCCGCCCCTCCTTCGTTAAGCTTACCCCATCGGTTGAACCCACGGCCCTGCGGCGGAGGAAAAGTGCGGCGGGTACTTGTCGAATCCAGCTACGGCTCCATCTGGCGCGAACTCATGGAAGGCATCTCCTTCTATGTCCGCGCGCAGCATGTCGCCTGGCAGATTCACTGCATCACCACCCCCGAAATCGTCACCGGCCTCGACCGCGATGCCGACGGCCTCCTCTGCATCATCCCCAATTCCCGCGCCGACCTCGTCGCCGCCGTCAAACGCTCCCAAACCCCCGCCGTCAACATGCTTCGCGACATCACCCCCGTTCTCCCCTCCGTCCTCTCCGACAATGAAGCCGTCGGTGAACGCGCCGCAGAATACTTCCTCGCCCGCGGCTTCCGCAGCTTCGCCTTCGTCGGCATCGACCGCACCTGGAGCGACAGCCGCCTCCGGGGTTTCACACGCCGCCTCGCCAAGGGAGACCGCCGCCCCAGCCCCCTCATCTTTCCTCCCCGCGATGTCGACCTCAAGGCCCTCGCCAAGCCCTCCCTCCTCCGCGCCCTCGAACGCTGGCTCGCCCCCCTCCAGCCCCCGGTCGCCATCTTCTGCGCCGCCGATTTCATCAGCCGCGCCGTCCTCGAAGCCTGCCTCCACAAAAAACTCCGCGTTCCCGAAGATGTCGCCATCCTCGGCGTCGACGACGATTCCGCCATCTGCGACCTCTCCCCCGTCTCCCTCTCCAGCATCCCGCAAAATCTCCCGCGCATCGGCTTCGAAGCCGCCCGCCTTCTCGACGGCCACATGACCGGCCGCCGCCACTCCAAACGCCGCCTCCTCATCGCCCCGCGTGAAATCGTCGTCCGACGCTCCACCGACCTCATCGCCGTCGACAACCCCCAGGTCGCCGCCGCCCTCCGACGCATCCACGCCGACGATCCCCGCTCCCTCAATATGAAAACCATCCTCGCCGAGGCACGCGTCTCCAGACAGTGGCTCGACCGCCAGTTCAAGGAACTCCTCGGCCGCACCCCGAGCGAGGAAATCCGCCAGCGCAAACTGCAGGAAGCCCGCAAGCTTCTCCTCCAGACCCACCTCCCCATCCGCGAAATCGCCATCCGCTGCGGCTTTACGCAGGGCGAAAACCTCACCCGCTTCTTCACCGAATGCATGGGCGTTTCCCCGACGGAATTTCGCAAGCGACTGGGGTCCCCGCTATGACCCCTTCTAAAATCTTCCGGACGTCATCCGTGATAACGATGCATCAGACCCGCCGCACCGGCGTTGGTTCGAATGCGCGTCCCTGTATCCCATCGACGTGTCTACACACCTCATCTCTCACTGGAGTTTCCATGAACCGCTGCACAACCTTGCCGCTGATGCTCGCCGCCCTGCTGGCCGCAACCCCCCTCTACGCCCAGGAAAAATTCGCCCCGCCCGCCTCCCCGCGCGTCACCTACAACTTCAACCCCAACTGGAAATTCACCAAGGAAGACCCCAACCCCGTCGCGGGCGCCGAAGCCCCTTCCTTCGATGATGCCAAGTGGGAAACCGTCTCCACTCCCCACTCCTTCAACGAAACCGACTCCTTCCGCACCATCATCTCCCACGGCGGCGGCGACCGCGGCGCCTGGAAGGGCACCGTCTGGTACCGCAAACATTTCAAAGTCCCCCAGTCCGCCCAGGGCCAGAAAGTCTTCCTCGAATTCGAAGGCATGCGCCAGGCCGCCGACATCTACCTCAATGGCAAACAGGTCGGCCTCTACGAAAACGGCGTCACCGCCTACGGCATCGATATCACCAGCGCCCTCCAGTACGGCGGCGCGGAAAATGTCCTCGCCCTCCACCTCGACAACCGCACCACCTATAAGGAAAAAGCCACCGACACCGCCTTCGAGTGGAACGCCAACGACTTCAACCCCGATCATGGCGGCATCAACCGCCGCGTCTGGCTCCACGTCACGCCCAAAATCCACACCACCCTCCCCCTCTTCTACGGCCTCGAAACCTCCGGCACCTACGTCCACGCCGCCAACTTCAACTTCGCCAGCAAGTCCGCCGACGTCACCATCGAATCCCAGGTCGCCAACGAATCCGCAGACCGCGCCACCGTCGCTCTCTCCGCCTTCGTCGTCGATGCCGACGGCCTCGTCCGCGCCAAGTTCTCTGCCGACCCCGTCGACATGGTCGCCGGCGAAAAAACCATCATCGAAACCACCGCACCCCTCTCCCAAGCCCGCTTCTGGTCCCCCGACGACCCCTACCTCTACAAGGTCTACACCGTCCTTACCGTCGATGGAAAAGTCGTCGACGTCAACAATCTCACCACCGGCTTCCGAAAGGCCGAATTCAAGGGCGGCGTCGGCACCGGCGGCGTCTACATCAACGACAAACCCGTCTACCTCAAAGGCTTCGCACAACGCTCCAGCAACGAATGGGCCGGCCTCGGCCAGGGCTACCCCGACTGGATGCACGACGTCACCGCCCAATTGATCCGCGATGACCACGCCAACTACATGCGCTGGATGCATATCGCCCCCCAACGCGTCGATGTCGACTCCTTCGACCGCCACGGCATCATCCAGGTCTGCCCCGCCGGCGACAAGGAACGCGACGTCGAAGGCCGCCAGTGGGACCAGCGCCTCGAAGTCATGCGCGACTCCATCATCTACTTCCGAAACAGCCCCTCCATCCTCTTCTGGGAAGCCGGCAACACCGTCGTCTCCCCCCAGCACATGACCCAGATGATCGACATCCGCAAACAGTGGGACCCCGCCGGCGGACGCGTCATGGGCACCCGTGGCGACTCCAACAATGCCAAAAATGCCTCCATTTCCCCCATCGCCGAGTACTACGGCGTCATGATCGGCCAGGACCGCGGCGCTGAACCCGTCGCCGCCGGACAGGACGCCATCTTCCGCGGCTTCTCCCTCGAACGCCGTGACCGCGCTCCCATCGTCGAAACCGAAGACTTCCGCGATGAAGCCGGCCGCCGCTTCTGGGACGACTACTCCCCGCCCCATTTCGGCTTCAAAAAAGGCCCGATGGACACCTACAACTGGAACCAGGAAACCTTCGCCCTCGCCTCCATCGAACGCTACACCGCCTACTGGAACAACCGCATCCAGAACACCGACCCCCTCCATTCCCGCTGGGCCGGTTACGCCTCCATCTACTTCTCCGATTCCAACGCCGACGGCCGCCAGGATTCCTCCGAGGTCTGCCGCGTCTCCGGTAAAGTCGACGCCGTCCGCCTCCCCAAGGAAATCTACTTCGCCCACCAGGTCATGCAGAACACCAGCCCCCAGGTCCACATCATCGGCCACTGGACCTACCCCGCCGAAACCAAAAAGAACATGTACGTCGTCAGCAACACCAGGTCCGTCGAACTCTTCCTCAACGGAAAATCCCTCGGCAAATCCGACAAGCCCGTCTCCGTCCAGTTCGACCGCGACAGCAAGGTCAACGGCCTCAACCCCCAGCCCACCGGCTTCCTCTTCGCCTTCGAAAATGTCGCCTTCCAGCCCGGAACCCTCCGCGCCGTCGGCTCCTCCGATGGCAAGGAAGTCGCCTCCTATGAGCTCAAAACCGCCGGCCCCGCCGTCGCCCTCAAGCTCACCCCCCATACCTCCCCCAAGGGCCTCGAAGCCGATGGCCAGGACGCCGCCTTCTTTGACATCGAAGCCGTCGACGCCAACGGCGAACGCTGCCCCACCGACGAAGCCCGCGTCGATTTCAAACTCGAAGGCCCCGCCATCTGGCGCGGTGGCTACAACTCCGGCATCACCAACTCCACCAACAACACCTACCTCAACACCGAGTGCGGCATCAACCGCGTCGCCATCCGCGCCACCACCAGCCCCGGCCAGATCACCCTCACCGCCTCCCGCGAAGGCCTCAAACCCGCCACCCTCACCCTCGCATCCACCCCCTTCGAAATCAAAGATGGCCTCTCCACCCAAATGCCCCCCATCCAACCCGCCAAGTAACGCGGGCTTCCAGCCCGCAAATCGGCCGCAGCCGATGTCAAACCCCCGACGGCCGCTCCCAAAAAGAGCGGCCGTCCCCTTTTCGTCATTCTTATTCCATCGCCATCACAAACCCCCCACGCCCCTTCACCACAACCTCCACTTTCCCCCCCGTCACCACCACCGGCCGCTCCTCGAACAACGCCCTCTCCTTCCCATCCCCAATCACCCTCCCCTGCTTCACCCCCAACTCCCCAAGATCCAGCACCATCACCCGCTCCGCCTCCTCCCCATTGATCCCCGCCACAAACCACTTCCCCCCACCGCGCCGCGCCATCACCACATACTTCCCCGGATACCCCTCAATCAACCGCGAATCCTCCCAAACGCTCGGCACCCCGCGCAAAAACTCCTTCACATACGCAGGCATCTTCCCCATCCCCGCCGGCGTCTCCACATAATGCTGCACCCCGCTCGTGAACAAAACGCTCAGCGCCATCTCAAACCCGCTGCTCGTCCGCCGCTGCACCCGCTCACTGATCTTGTCCAGACACACCGGCGTGAAATCCATCGGATCAAACAAATTCCGGGTGAACGGCAGCATCGCCGCATGCGTCGGCTCTTGGTCCGCATTCGCCTGCTCAAACGTGCAATACTCAAACCCCCGGATCGCCTCCATCGTCATCAAATGCGGATACGTCCGCTCCCATCCCCGCGGCAACGTCGCCCCATGAAAATTCACCATCAACCCATACCCCGCCGCATCCTCCAGGATGTCCTGGTAATAATTCATGAACGACTGCCCATCCCCGCCGAAAAAATCCACCTTGATCCCTTTCACCCCCATCTCCTTCAACTTCGCAAACTCGCTCACCCGCATTTCATGCGTCAACAACTTCCCCCGCGGCGTCTGCGGCGTCGTGTTCCAATCCCCCGCCGAGTTGTACCAAACCCACACCCCCACCTTCTTCCCCGCACCATACGCACACAATTCCTTCACCTTCTCATACCCGATCTGCTTGTCCCATAGCGCATCGATCAGGCAATACCCCCACCCCATCTCCGCCGCATAATCAATAAACTCCTTCTGCACTTCATACGTCGTGTTCTTGTCCCCCAGCAGCGGCCAACTCCACGACGCCTTCCCCGGCACAGCAAACCCCTTCACCATCGCCGCCAGCTTCTCCTCCGGCTTCTCCGCCACATCCGTCCCCAGCGTGCTCTCCGCAACCACCTTCAAACTCCCCACGCAAATCACCCGCCACGGCGAAGCCCACGTCCCCTTCCCCTCCGGAAGCGCCGGCCCCCCATCCTTCACCTCCCGCACATCCGCCAGCGCCACCCCATACTCCCCCTCCCCATGCTCCCCCCGAACCCCCTCGCTCAAATGCGTCCCGCAATAACTCCGCCCCACCCCCGCCTCGCTCACCGCCACCCAGTTCTCCCCCGTCTTGAACAGCGCCGGGTACACCCACCCCGCCCCCAGCGGCGACTTCGTCCCCATCGCCACCCCCTTCTGGTAATACTCCTCATACGCCGGGTTCGATTCCATCCACCCGCTCTT
>JBEHXY010000002.1:0-42063 GCA_048498455.1 Planctomycetota bacterium
CTCAGTGTTGATCAAGCAGTATTCGTCGGGGCCTTACTGGGTGGCGCTTTTCGGGCTTGCGGGGGCGATGCTGGGGCTGTTCATGACGGGGGGGGTGACGAGCACGGGGCCGGCGGGGATGCGGGCGGTGGCGATGGGGGAGGGGTGGCAGTTGCTGTTGCCGCGGAAGAATTTGAAGAAGCGGTACCGGCAGTCGGTGATGTGGTGGGTGGGGACGGCGGCGATCACGCTGCTGGTGATGGGGCACTATCTGAAGGTAGTGCATCCGTATGCGGCGGGGGGGTATTTTCTGTTGATCGTGGCGGGGGGGTGGCTGGTATGGCAGACGGTGCGGACGCTGCGGCGTCGGATCTTGCGGGGGACGGTGAGCGATGCGCGGGTGCAGGTGAACCCGGTGCCCATGCGGCGGGAGGCGCCGGTGGGGCTGCGGGTGGAGCTGGATGCGCTCAGGCCGCTGCGGGTGGAGGAGGCGAAGGCGCGGCTGGTGTGCACGGAGCATTACCAGGAGCGGCGGGGGAACAAGACGCAGGTGGCGACGCGGGTGAAGGGGGAGCGGGTGATTGAGATTTGCGGAGCGAAGCCGGTGGGTGCGGGGGAACTGGTGGAGGGGGAGGGGGTGGTGGAGCTGGATCCGACGTGGCCGGCGACGAGCGCAAAGCAGAACGTGTATCCGCATTACACGTGGGCGGTGAAGGTGAAGGTGAAGCTGGCAGGGGCGGCGGATTACGCGGAGGAGTTTGTGGTGGAGGTGGAGTGAGGGGGAAGGGCGAAGAATAAAGGAGAGAAAGGGGTAAAAGAGAGAAAGGGGTCATGGGGGGGACTTTGGGATTGGGTTGAGGGCGGGTGTTACGGGGTTTTGGGGGCGGAGCGTTTGCGGTTCTTATCCCAGATGGCGACGAGGATGAGGACGAAGCCGGCGAGGCGGACGGCGTAGAGGGAGGTGCGGGCCTCGTCGGGGACGTCGATGATAAGGAAGAGGATGCGGTTGATGGCAAAGAGGGCGAAAGCGGCGGCGAAGAAGACGAAGAGGCGGTCGCCGGTGCGGCGGTAAAACCGGAGGAAGAGGAGGGCGGCGACGAAATTCAGGGTGCAGGTGACGCCGGAGAGAAAGCTCATGGGGACACCTCTTATTCAGAATCCCAGATAAGGCCAAAGACGAGGACGGCGGCGGCGGCGCAGGCGGTGCAGTTTCGCCAGTTGGAGAGGTCGACGCGGGTGCCGAGGACGGCGAGATCGATGAAGAGCAGGAGGTTGTTGAGGGCGAGGAGGACGAAGCAGAGGGTGCTCCAGAGGAGGATGCGTGCGCGGCTTTTGCGGAACGCGCGGCCGAGGAGAAGGGCGCAGGCGAGGGAGGTGAGAGCGCAGAGCACGTAGACCACTTCAGGCACCGGGCTCCTCCTTTCGAATGCGGAAGGCATCGGAGAAGCTGCGAATCTTGTCGGAGGGGTTGGCGAAGATAATTCCGATGACGGTGACGCGGCGAATGAGGTAAGCCTGAGCGAGGGCGAGGGTGTCGGCCTGGATATCGGGGGTGGCGGCGTGGTAGTGGAAAGCCGGAGGAGCGCCCGGGGGGTTGTCATTTTTGGCGAGGCCGGCGGCGGCGAGGAGGGAGAGTTGCTCAGCGGCGCCGGTGGCTTCGATGCGCAGTTCGCGCGCGATATCGGCGGGCGTCCAGGCCTGACTCGGGTTGGTGTGAAGGAGGAGGAGGATTTCGAGTTGGGCCACGGAGTGGATGTATTGGGCGATGAACCGCCGGAGGCGATCACTGATGCCGTCGTCGCTCATGGGGAGGGGCGTTGTTCCTGTATGTGACAAAACGGGTGAGCAGCGCCAGCTTGCAAGTGTTGTACCGCGGAGCGATCGGGAGGGGACAGGGGCTGCGGGAGAAAAAGGGAATGGCTGTGCTCGCATTGTCGGGTATGGATTTGATAATCCGGGGACACCCCGATTTTATTGGTTTCAGCTATTTCGTGAGGGAGCCTGTTGTGGCGTACCTGTGCCAAAGTGACTTGGTTCTATAAACGCGATCGTGGCGCGTCTACGGCAAAATGGCTGGTTGTGGTTCGGCAGAGCAGTGATCTGGCTACGGTTGAGGAAAGCCACGCATTTTGCTGGCGTACTGGGTTACCCCCACCTCAATAGGCTCTGCTCAAGAAGACGAGGAGTTTGGACAATGACCGACATGCTGCGTCCTCCGCGCGATGCGGTGAAGAATATTCACAACGGTAAAAACGGCAGCAAGAAAGCGGCGGCGAAACCTTCTCCCAAAAAGAAGACCCATGCGGACGGGGACGGGGTACTGGGGACTGACGGCGTGGGGCTGGGGCTGCCGGGGGCGTCGGTGAACCTGCCGAAGGTGGGGGTAGCGGGGGCAGGGCTGGACCGGCGGGAGCTGCTGGCGGCGTTGACGGCGTTGAAGAAGGGGGACTTTACGGTGCGGTTGCCGCTGGGGCTGGAGGGTTTGGACGGGAAGATCGCGGATGCGTTCAACGAAGTGATCGAGTTGAACCACCGGATGTCGGAGGAGTTTGAGCGCTTGAGCCGGGTGGTGGGCAAGGAAGGGAAGATTTCGGAACGTGCGGGGATCGGGCATGTGCAGGGGGCGTGGGCGAATGAAATTGGCGCGGTGAACGCGTTGATCAGCGATCTGGTGCACCCGACGTCGGAAACGGCGCGCGTGATCGGGGCCGTGGCGAAGGGGGATTTGAGCCAGACGATGGCACTGGAGATCGAGGGGCGGCCGCTGCAGGGCGAGTTTTTGCGTACGGCGAAAACGGTCAACACGATGGTGGACCAGCTTTCGAGCTTTGCGTCGGAAGTGACGCGCGTGGCCCGAGAGGTGGGTACGGAAGGGAAGCTGGGCGGGCAGGCGAAGGTGAAGGGGGTCGCGGGTACGTGGAAGGATTTGACGGACTCGGTGAACTCGATGGCCGGCAACCTGACGGCCCAGGTGCGTAACATCGCGGCGGTGACGACGGCGGTGGCGAACGGGGACTTGTCGAAGAAGATCACGGTGGACGTGAAGGGGGAAATCCAGGAGCTGAAGAACACGATCAACACGATGGTGGACCAGCTGCGGTCGTTCGCCTCGGAAGTGACGCGCGTGGCCCGCGAAGTGGGTACGGAAGGGAAGCTGGGCGGGCAGGCGGACGTGAAGGGCGTGGCAGGGACGTGGAAGGATCTGACGGATTCCGTGAATTCGATGGCAGGCAACCTGACGTCGCAGGTGCGCAACATCGCTGCGGTGACGACGGCGGTGGCGAACGGCGATTTGTCGAAGAAGATCACGGTGGACGTGAAGGGGGAAATTCTCGAATTGAAGAACACCATCAACACGATGGTGGATCAGTTGAACAGCTTTGCGTCGGAAGTGACGCGCGTGGCCCGTGAAGTGGGTACGGAAGGGAAATTGGGCGGGCAGGCGGATGTGAAGGGGGTTTCGGGGACGTGGAAGGATCTGACGGACTCGGTGAACTTCATGGCAGCGAACCTGACGGGGCAGGTGCGTAACATCGCGGCGGTGACGACGGCGGTGGCGAAGGGGGATCTTTCGAAGAAGATCACGGTCGATGTGAAGGGCGAGATCCTGGAACTGAAGAACACCATCAACACGATGGTGGATCAGCTCTCGTCGTTTGCGGCGGAGGTGACGCGCGTGGCCCGCGAGGTGGGCACGGAAGGGAAGCTGGGCGGGCAGGCGGATGTGCGCGGCGTTGCGGGGACGTGGAAGGATTTGACGGACAATGTGAACCTGATGGCGGGCAATTTGACCTCGCAGGTGCGCAACATTGCGGACGTGACCAAGGCGGTGGCGGCGGGCGACCTGTCGAAGAAGATCACGGTGGATGTGAAGGGGGAAATTCTCGAACTGAAGAACACGGTCAACACGATGGTGGACCAGCTTTCGTCGTTTGCGGCGGAGGTGACGCGCGTGGCCCGCGAGGTGGGCACGGAAGGGAAGCTGGGTGGGCAGGCGGAGGTCAAGGGGGTTGCCGGCACGTGGAAGGATCTCACCGACTCGGTGAACTCGATGGCGGGCAATTTGACGGTGCAGCTGCGCGACATGTCGAAGGTGGCGACGGCCATCGCCAACGGCGATTTGACGCAGAAGATCACGGTGGATGCGCGCGGCGAAATCCTCCAGATCAAGAACGTGATCAACACGATGGTGGACCAGCTTTCGTCGTTCGCTGCGGAAGTGACGCGCGTCGCTCGTGAGGTGGGTACGGAAGGGGAACTGGGTGGGCAGGCCGAGGTGAAGGGGGTTGCGGGCACGTGGAAGGATTTGACGGACTCGGTGAATTCGATGGCCGGTAATTTGACGGCCCAGGTGCGCAATATCGCGGACGTGACGACGGCGGTGGCGAATGGGAACCTGTCGAAGAAGATCACGGTGCCGGTGAAGGGGGAGATCCTGGAGCTGAAGAACACCATCAACACGATGGTGGATCAGCTCAATTCGTTTGCTTCGGAAGTGACCCGTGTGGCCCGCGAGGTGGGCACCGAAGGGAAACTGGGCGGGCAGGCGGAAGTGAAGGGCGTGGCAGGGACGTGGAAGGATCTCACCGACTCGGTGAATTCGATGGCCGGCAATTTGACCGCGCAGGTGCGTAACATTGCGGCGGTGACGACAGCGGTGGCGAACGGCGACCTTTCCAAGAAGATCACGGTGGATGTGAAGGGGGAAATTCTCGAGCTGAAGAACACCATCAATACGATGGTGGACCAGCTCTCGAGCTTTGCGGCGGAAGTGACGCGTGTGGCTCGAGAGGTGGGTACGGAAGGGAAGCTGGGTGGACAGGCCGAGGTGCGAGGGGTTTCGGGGACGTGGAAGGATTTGACGGACTCGGTGAACTTCATGGCGGCGAACCTGACGGGGCAGGTGCGTAACATCGCTGCGGTGACCACGGCGGTTGCGAATGGCGACTTATCGAAAAAGATCACGGTCGACGTGAAGGGCGAAATCCTGGAGCTGAAGGAAACCATCAACACGATGGTGGATCAGCTTCGGTCGTTTGCTTCTGAAGTGACGCGCGTGGCCCGCGAGGTGGGCACGGAAGGGAAGCTGGGCGGGCAGGCGGAGGTGCGGGGTGTGTCGGGGACGTGGAAGGACCTCACCGATTCGGTGAACTTCATGGCGGCGAACCTGACCTCGCAGGTGCGCAACATCGCGGCGGTGACGACCGCGGTGGCCAACGGCGATCTTTCGAAGAAGATCACGGTGGATGTGAAGGGGGAAATTCTGGAGCTGAAAGAGACCATCAACACGATGGTGGATCAGCTGAATTCGTTTGCGTCGGAAGTGACCCGCGTGGCCCGTGAAGTGGGTACGGAAGGGAAGCTGGGCGGGCAGGCCGAAGTGAAGGGCGTCGCCGGCACGTGGAAGGATCTGACCGACAACGTGAACATCATGGCGGGCAACCTGACGAACCAGGTGCGCGGCATTGCGAAGGTGGTGACGGCGGTCGCCAACGGCAACCTGAAGCAGAAGTTGACGGTGGATGCGAAGGGGGAGATCGCGGAGCTTGGCGACACGATCAACAGCATGATCGACACGCTGGCGACGTTTGCGGACCAGGTGACGTCGGTGGCCCGCGAGGTGGGCGTGGAAGGGAAGCTGGGCGGGCAGGCGAATGTGCCCGGGGCCGCCGGCACGTGGAAGCAGCTGACGGACAACGTGAACCAGCTGGCGGCGAACCTGACGACGCAGGTGCGGGCGATCGCGGACGTGGCGACGGCGGTAACGCGCGGCGATCTGACGCGGTCGATCACGGTGGCGGCGCAGGGGGAAGTCGCGGCGCTGAAAGACAACATCAATGAGATGATCCGCAACCTGAAGGACACGACGAAGAAGAACAACGAGCAGGACTGGCTGAAGACGAACCTTGCGAAGTTCAGCCGGATGCTGCAGGGGCAGAAGGACCTGCTGACGGTGGGTCGGCTGATCCTGAGCGAACTGGCGCCGGTGGTCAGTGCGCAGCAGGGCGTGTTCTACATGATGGACAACACGAAGGCGGACGAGCCGGTGCTGCAGTTGCTGGCGAGCTATGCGTACAAGGAACGCAAGAACATCGACAACAAGTTCAAGCTGGGCGAAGGGTTGGTCGGGCAGTGTGCGCTGGAGAAGGAGAAGATTCTTCTGAGCAGCGTGCCGCGGGACTACATCACGATCACGAGCGGGCTTGGGGAGGCGACGCCGCTGAACATCATCGTGATGCCGGTGGTGTTCGAAGGGGCGGTGAAGGCGGTGATTGAGCTGGCGAGCTTCGAGCACTTCAGCGCGACGCACCAGGCGTTTTTGGACCAGCTGACGGAATCGATCGGCATCGTGCTCAACACGATCGAAGCGAACATGCGTACGGAGGATCTGCTGAAGCAGTCGCAGTCGCTGGCGAAGGAGCTTCAGAGCCAGCAGGAAGAACTGCAGCAGACGAACCAGCAGCTGGCGGAAAAGGCGCAGCTGCTGGCCGAGCAGAACGTGGAAGTGGAACGCAAGAACCGGGAAGTCGAACAGGCCCGCCAGGCGCTGGAAGAGAAGGCGAAGCAGCTGTCGCTGACCTCGAAGTACAAGTCGGAATTCCTTGCGAACATGTCGCACGAGCTGCGGACGCCGCTGAATTCGCTGCTGATTCTTTCGGACCAGCTGTCGAAGAATTCGGAGACGAACCTGACGCCCAAGCAGGTGGAGTTCGCGCGGACGATCCACAGCTCGGGCAACGACCTGCTGAACCTGATCAACGACATCCTGGATCTGTCGAAGATCGAATCGGGCACGGTGGTGGTGGATGTCGGCGAGCTGGTGCTTCGCGACCTGCAGGATTACGTCGATCGGACGTTCCGGCACGTGGCGGACAACAAGAAGCTGGAGTTCGAGATCAACATCGCACCGTCGCTGTCGCGGGTGGTGCACACGGACGCCAAGCGGCTGCAGCAGATCATCAAGAACCTGCTGTCAAACGCCTTCAAGTTCACGGAGAAGGGCAAGGTGTCGCTGCGGATCGACCAGGCGGACCGCGGTTGGAACACGGAAAACGACACCTTGAACCGGGCCAAGAGCGTGCTGGCGATTTCGGTCACGGACACGGGCATCGGGATTCCACCGGACAAGCAGGCGATCATTTTCGAAGCGTTCCAGCAGGCCGACGGTTCGACGAGCCGCAAGTACGGCGGGACGGGCCTGGGCCTGGCGATCAGCCGCGAGCTGGCACGGTTGCTGGGCGGCGAGATCCGGCTGGTGTCGACGCCGAACGCGGGCAGCACGTTCACGCTGTACATTCCGGCGAATTACGTTGCGGCGAAACCGGTGGCACGGCGGGAGCTGGAGCAGGGGCCGGGCATGCCGACGATGGCGGCGCCGTCGACCGTGGTTCCGGAGCTGATTCTGCCGGAGCCGTCGATGTCGCGGACGGATGCCGACACGACGATTGCGAACCAGCTGTCGGACGACACGAGCAACCTGGTGCCGGGCGAGCGGCTGCTGCTGATCGTGGAGAACGACGTCAACTTCGCGCGGTTCCTGCTGGACACGGCGCACGAGCATGGGTTCAAGGCGGCGGTGGCGACGCGCGGTGCGGTGGCGATCGGGATGGCCCGGGAGCTGAAGCCGGCGGCGATCACGCTGGACATCAACCTGCCGGACATCGATGGCTGGCATGTGCTGAACCGGCTGAAGGATGAAGCGACGACGCGGCATATTCCGGTGCAGATCATCACGACGGAAGAAGAGTACCTTCGCGGTCTGCGGATGGGCGCGATCGGCGGCCTGACCAAGCCGATCAAGACCAAGGAAATGCTGGACGCGACGTTCGACCGGATCAAGTCGGCGATCGAGCAGACGAAGCGGCGGGTGCTGGTGGTGCACAACGATGACGCCGAGCGGACGAAGCTGGCGGAGGCGCTGGCCGGTCCGGACGTGGAGATCATTCTGCACGCCGGCGGGAAGGATGTGGCGCCGATGGTGCGGGAGGAGCACTGCGACGTGGTGGTGGTGGACATGGATCTGCAGGAGCCGCGGGCGTTCGACATGGTCGATGAGATCAAGGAGGAGCAGGGCCTGCATGATCTTCCGCTGATTTTGTACAGCCACCGGGAGTTGTCGCGGAAGGAAGAGATTCATCTGAAGCGGCTGACGCAGAGCAGCGTCGTAAAGGACGTGCGTTCGAAGGAGCGGCTGGTGGATGAAGTGAGCTTGTTCCTGCATCGGCCGATGGAGAAAATGTCGGAGGAGATGCGGAATCACATCGAGCAGCTGCACTCGACGGCGGCGGTATTGGGCGGCCGGAAGGTGTTGATTGTGGATGACGACATCCGGAACATCTTTGCGATGACGAGCATTCTCGAGCCGCACAAGATGGAGATCGCGTCGGCGGAGACGGGCAAGTCGGCGATCGAGATTCTGCAGAAGTCGCCGGACATTGACGTGGTGCTGATGGACATCATGATGCCGGACATGGACGGATATGACACGATGCGGGCGATTCGGAAGATCACGCGGTTCCGGTCGCTGCCGATCATTGCCTTGACGGCCAAGGCGATGAAGGGCGACCGCGAGAAATGCATTGAAGCGGGGGCTTCGGACTACATTTCGAAGCCCGTGGACACGGCGCAGCTGTTGGCGACGCTCCGGGTGTGGCTGTATCGTTAAGAGCACCGGGGCTGTGCGGTTACGGCTGATGAGCCGAAAGGAAGCGGATGGACGCAAAGGACCAGATCAGTATTCTGCTGGTCGATGATCGAGCGGACAAACTGCTGGCACTGGAAGCGGTGCTGTCAGAGATGCCGCTGGAGATTGTCCGCGCGACGTCGGGTCGTGATGCGCTGCGTTGCCTGTTGCAGCGGGAATTCGCGGTGATCCTGCTGGACGTGAACATGCCGGGGATGGACGGTTTTGAGACCGCCGAGCTGATCCGGCAGCGGCAGAGTTCGGTGCACACGCCGATCATTTTCGTGACGGCGTACCAGGATGAAGTGTTCATGTCGCGCGGCTACTCGCTGGGCGCGGTGGATTACATCCTGCAGCCGGTGGTGCCGGAAATCCTGAGGTCGAAGGTGTCGGTGTTCGTCGACCTGTATCGCAAGAACAAGCAGGTGGAAGAGCAGGCGGAGTGGCAGCAGCATCGGGCCACGCAGCTGCAGAAGCTGGCGTCGGCGTCGCTGGCGATCAATGCCGCGTCGTCGATGGCGCGGACACTGCAGATCATTACGGATTCGGCGCGGGACGTGATCGGGGCGCACCAGGCGATCACGCTGTTCCGGACGGACCATGATGGGAATGCGGCGGCGCAGCCGGGCGCGGGGGTGTCGGATCATTCGCAGCGGGCGCGGACGCGGGCATTCGCGAGTTTTTCGGACAAGTATGCGGAGTGGCGCGGCCGGCCGCTGCAGCTGGACGCGGCGGCGCAATCGGTGGTGGCGACCTCGCGGTCGGCGAGCCGGCTCAATGCCACGCAGCTGGCGCTGCATCCGGACTATCCGCTGATATTGAAGATGGAGGCGGAGGGGGAGATTCCGCCGGTGCCGGGGCTGCTGGCGGCGCCGCTGGTGGGCAGGGATGGGCGGAACATGGGGGTGATTTACCTGGCCGACAAGCTGAGCATGGATTTCTCGGCGGACGATGAGGCGATCCTGGTGCAGCTGTCGCAGATGGCGGCGGTGGCGATCGAGAATATCCTGTCGACGGAGGCGCGGGAGGCGAATCGTGCGAAGGACCAGTTCATCGCGGTGCTGTCGCACGAATTGCGGACGCCGCTGACGCCGGTGCTGGCGACGGTGACGAGCCTGCAGGGCGACAAGCGGCTGCCCGGGGACGTGCAGGACGACCTGCGGGTGATCCGTCGGAACGTGGAGCTGGAGGCACGGCTGATCGATGACCTTCTGGACCTCACGCGGATCAGCAAGGGAAAGATTCAACTGCACCTGGACGTAGTCAACGCCAACGAGCTGCTGCGGCAGGCCGCGGGAATCTGCCAGTCGGAGATCGATGCGAAGTCGATCGAGGTGGTGTGGGAGGGACAGGCGAAGGTGGCGATGGTGAAGGGGGATGCGACGCGGGTGCAGCAGGTGTTCTGGAACCTGGTGAAGAACGCGGTGAAGTTCACGCCGCCGCGGGGGCGGATCGAGATCCGCACGTGGAATCCGACGGAGGAATCGTTCGCGGCGCAGATTACGGACAACGGGATCGGGATCGACCAGGACGTGCTGCCGCGGATATTCACGGCATTCGAGCAGGGGCGGTCAGCGATCACGCGGCAGTTCGGCGGATTGGGGCTGGGGCTGGCGATTTCCAAGGCGCTGGTCGAGCAGCACAAGGGATCGCTGTCGGCGACGTCGCAGGGGCGGGGCCGCGGGGCATCGTTCACGGTGACCATGCCGGTGACGCGCGAGCAACCGGCGCCGGTGGCGTTTCCGGCGCCGCGGCTGGTGAGCACGCCGACGGGCCGGCCGATCCGGGTGCTGCTGGTGGAAGACCATGCGGACACGGCGCGGGTGATGACGAAGCTGCTGCAGGGGTGCGACTACGACGTATCGTGGGCGGCATCGGTGGCGGAGGCATTGACGGTGGCGGCAGCGGCGCGGTTCGACGTGCTGGTGTCGGACATTGGTCTGCCGGACGGGACGGGGCATGACCTGGTGCGGGAGCTGCGGTCGCGTCATCCGATCCTGGGGATCGCGCTGTCGGGGTTCGGGATGGAGCACGACATTCAGCGGTCGAAGGATGCGGGTTTTGAAGAGCATCTGACGAAACCGCTGAATTTTCAGGCGCTGATCGACACGATCGAGCGGTTGACGGCAGGGGTGCCGGGGCTGACGCAGGCGGGGGCGTCGGTGGCGGTGTGAGGGGTGGGGCCCGGGTGGGTAGCCGGTGACGAAGGGGGAGCGGGCTGGGGCTCATTGACAAAGATTGCCGGGACGGGTCCACTACCGAAGGCAGCGGTAGGAGGCGGTTATGCGGCAGTGGCTCTTCGCGATGGCGGTGGCTTGGTGTCTCGCGGGCGCTGCGCGGGCGTCGGATGGGCCGGCGACGCAAGCGTCGGGGCGGGCGCATGTGCGGATGGATGACGGGTGGCGGTTTGCGTTGGGGGATGTGAAGGGGGCAGAGGCGGTGGGATTTGGGGATGAGGGCTGGCGGAAATTGAATGTGCCGCACGATTGGTCGATCGAACTGCCGGTCGATCAACAGGCGGCGGCGGGGGGGGCGGGGGGGTACTTTCCGGGGGGGATCGGGTGGTATCGGAAGCATTTTGTGACGCCGGTGGCCTATGCGGGGAAGTGGGTGTCGATCCAGTTCGACGGCGTGTACATGAATTCAGAAGTGTTTTTGAACGGGAAGTCTCTGGGGAAGCGGCCATACGGGTATTCGACGTTTGCGTATGACGTGACGGCGGGGTTGGCGCCAGCGGGGCAGGAAAATGTGGTGGCGGTGCGGGTGGACAACTCGGTGCAGCCCAACACGCGGTGGTACCCGGGGAGCGGGATTTTGCGGCACGTGTGGCTGGATGCGGCGGGGGCGGTGCGGGTGGAGCGGGATGGGGTATTTGTGGCGACGCCTGTGGCGACGGCGGATCGGGCGACGGTGGACGTTTCGACGAAGGTGCGGAACGACAGCGGCGATCCACGGCAGGTGGTGGTGCGGTGGACGATTTTGGATGGGCAGGGAAAGTATGTCAGCGACGGGAGCCGCGGGGGCGAAGTGATTCCGGCAAAGGGGGAGACGGAGTTGAAGAGCACGCTGACGCTGGTGCGGCCAGCGTTGTGGTCGGTGGACTCGCCGACGATGTACCGGGTGCAGACGACCATCGAGACGGGGCAGGGGGAGACTTTGGACCGCGTCGAGACGCCGTTTGGGATTCGGTCGATCGCGTTTGATGCGGAGAAGGGGTTTTTGCTGAATGGGGAGCGGGTGAAGATCAAGGGTGTGTGTTTGCATGCGGACGGGGGGGCGTTTGGCGGGGCGGTGCCGGAGGATGTGTGGGAGCGGCGGTTGAAGTTGCTCAAGGAGATGGGGGCGAACGCGGTGCGCTGTTCGCATAATCCGCCGGCGCCGGAGTTTCTGGATTTGTGCGACCGGCTGGGCATCCTGGTGATGGATGAGGCGTTCGATGAGTGGACGAGCGTGAAGGGGCAGTTGAAGGGGGATTACACGAAGGAGTTTGCGGAGTGGTCGCAGCGGGATCTGGAGACAATGCTGCTGCGGGACCGGAACCATCCGAGCATCGTGATCTGGAGCGTGGGAAATGAGATTCCGGAGCAGACCAGCGACAAGGGGGTGACGGAGCTGAAGGCACTGGTGGAGACGTGCCATCGGCTGGATCCGACGCGGCCGGTGACGTCGGCGTGCGACAATGCGTACGCGGCGGGGCGGCAGACGCTGCCGGCGTTTTTCGCGCTGCAGGATGTGGCGGGGTACAACTATGTGGACCGGTGGAACGTGCATCGGGAGACGATGTTCGATGAGCACCGGCGGCTGTTTCCGGAACGGAAGTACATTGGGACGGAGGATGTGAGCGTGGGCGGGGTGCGCGGGGCGTATGAACAGGCGGTGGGGTTTGGCGGGCGTGGTGGGCGCGGCGGCCGCAGCGCGGTTGCGGCGAGCGCGCCGGCGACAACCGAGCCGGAGGGGGTGCCGCCACTGTCGTCGCGTCCGGCGTACGCGACGGCGTCGATTCGGTATGAGCAATTGTGGAAGTATTTTGCGACGCGCGATTACGTGAGTGGGGATTTCATCTGGACGGGGATTGATTACCTGGGGGAGGCGCAGTGGCCGCGGAAGGGGGCGACATCGGGACCGCTGGATATCTGCGGGTTCAAGAAGGATGGGTTCTACTTTTTCCAGTCGATCTGGCTGCCGGAGCCGACGGGGACGGAGAAGCCGATGGTGCATCTGCTGCCGCACTGGAACTGGAAGGGGCGCGAGGGCCAGGTGATTCCGGTGGTGGCATATACCAACGCGACCACGGTGGAGCTGTTTTTGAATGGGAAGAGTTATGGGGTGAAGGCGCGGGAGTTTCCGCGGCAGGGGACTTCGACGGGTTGGAACACGTATGCGCGTCCGCAGGTGAACCCCACGACGGCGGACCTGCACCTGGAATGGGATGTGCCGTATGAGCCGGGGGTATTGAAGGCGGTGGCGCGGAGTGCGACGGGGGCGGTGACGGTGGAGGAGCTGAAGACGACGGGGGAGCCGGCGGGTCTGGAAATCGTGACGGAGGAGTTTTCACATCCGAGCCTGGGCCAGGTGATTCATGCGGCGGTGCGGGTGGTGGATGCGCAGGGGCAGACGGTGCCGACGGCGAACAACGAGATCGCTTTCAGCGTGGACCGGCCGGAGCAGGTGATCCTGCGGGTGGACAACGGGGATCTGGCAAACCACCAGCTTTACACCGACTTGAAGCGCCCGGCGTTGAATGGGTGGGTGATGTGCTATGTGCAACCGACGCCTGGGGCGGACGGCGTGGTGAAGCTGACGGCATCGGCGGAAGGGCTTCGGCCGTCAGAGAAAACGTTGACGCTACATGATCAGCCCGGCGAAACGATGCCTGGAGCGAGGTGACGTGATGAACAAGCTTTGGATGGCGGTGCTCGCGGGTGTGCCGGTGGCGGCGGGGGTGGCGCTGGCGTTCTGGCCGCACCGCGAGGCCCGGGCGTTGGACCGGACGGACAAGGGGTTCAAGATTTTTCAGTTTCCGGCGGACAAGATTCCGCGGGTGGATGGGGACCCGTCGGATTGGGACATCGTGCCGGATTCCTATGTGGTTGGCACCGATGAACTGGTCGACGATTCCAACAAACATCCGGGGCCCGATCCCAAGACGCTGGATGTGAAGGTGAAGGTGGGGTGGGTGAAGGGGGAAAACCGGTTGTATTTTTTATACGAGGCGTATGACGATTATTGGGATTTTTCCCAGCCGGGGTTGCACAACGACACCTTTGAGGTGGTGGTGGATGGGGACCGGAGCGGGGGGCCGCTGATTGCGGAGCAACATCCGGACAAGACGTTGAACGTGGACGAGTTGTACACGACGTTCCAGGGGGTGCATGCGCAGAACTACCACATTTTTACGCCGGCGGTGGACAAGGACTGGTGCATGGCGTGGGGACCGCAGGCCCCGTGGATCAAGAAGCTGCCGTGGTCGAACGTCGCGTACAAGTATGATTTCAAGCCGGGGCAGCCGGGGAAGTTGATCATGGAGTTCTGGATCACGCCGTTCGATTTTGCGCCGCCGGAGGGACCGGAGAAGGCGGTGCAGACGGTGCTGAGGGAGGGGAACTCGGTGGCGTTGTCGTGGGCGATCATTGATTACGACGACGTGAACGCCAGGGGGAGCAGCGGGTTCTGGAATTTGTCGCGGCATCACACGATGTACGGCAATGCCGACCAGTTGTGCCCGTTCAAGCTGATGCCGCTGGAGCCGTCGCTGAAGAAAGCGGTGGACGTGAACTGGTCATTCCATGTGCTGGACAGGGACAAGCGCGTGGTCGCGTTTCACGATGAAACCGAGGGCAAGTCGGGCAATCCGACGAGCTGGAAGTGGGATTTTGGCGACCAGGCGACCTCGACGGAGCAGAACCCGGTGCACACCTATGCAAAGGCCGGGCGATACGTGGTGATTCTCGATGTCGATGGGCCGGATGGTCATGGCCGGCGATCCAAGGTGTGGGATGTGGCGCTGCGATAAGCGGCGGATCCGTGGTGACAAGAGACTTTGAAGAGCCTTTGAAAGGAAGTGGTTTGATGGGTGGCTGGAAGGTTGCGACAGTGCTGGCGATGGCGGCGGGGACGGCGGCGGCGATCGGGGTGGCGGGATGTTCGATGAATCCCGGTGCGCCCTCGGCGATGCATCCGTTGCCGAACGATCGGGAGCTGCGCGGCGGACCGCGGGAACGGTTGTCGCTGGACGCGGGATGGAAGTTCAACGTGGGGGACCCGGAGGGGCTGGCGCCGGACGCGTACGCTTATTTCAAGCCGATGCCGACGGACAACCGGCCGGTGAACAAGGCCAACGAAACGCCGTTTGCGGCGTTGCTGAATCGGACGGGGGAGGACCTGCGGAAAGGGGGAAGCGCGACGGCGGCGGCGGCGGATGGCGCGGTGGCGGATGCGGCGTTTGCGCATGGCGATTTCAATGATCGGGAGTGGCGCGGGGTGGACCTGCCGCACGACTGGGTCATCGAGGAGGCTTTCAACCCGCGGCTGGCGGGCGGGACGGGGCGGCTGAAGTATTCCGGTCCGGTGTGGTACCGCAAGCACGTGACGCTGGATGCGGCGGATGCGGGCAAACAGATTTCGATGGATGTGGACGGCGCGATGTCCTATGCGCTGGTGTGGTGCAACGGGCAGTTCGCCGGCGGCTGGCCTTATGGTTATTCGTCCTTCCGGATCGATCTCACGCCGTTTGTGAAAGCGGGGCAGGACAACGTGATCGCCATCCGGCTCGACACGCCGGACCGGGCATCGCGGTGGTATCCAGGCGGGGGAATTTATCGCAACGTGTGGCTGGTGAAGGAAAGCCCCGTGCACGTGGCGCACTGGGGCACCGCTGTGTCGACGCCGGAACCGACCGCCAGCACCGCGACCGTGCAGATCAAGACGACGGTGGAGAACGATTCGGGAGCGCCTGCGCAGGTTACGCTGCGGCACCAGATTTTCGCCGTGGGCGCGGGGGGGTTGAAGGCGGGGCCGGTGCTGGCGGAGGCGACGACGCAGGCGCAGGTGGCGGCGAATGGATCGGCGACGGCCGATGCCACCGCGAACCTGCCGAACCCGCGGCTGTGGGACATTGACCATCCGGGCAATCGGTACGTGGTGGCGACGACGATTGAACAGGGCGGCAAGCTCGTGGATACGTATGACTCGCCCTTCGGCGTGCGGTCGGTGGTGTTTGATCCCAACAAAGGGGTCTTTCTCAACGGCAAGCCGGTGAAGCTCAATGGCGTGTGCGATCACCATGACCTTGGGGCGCTGGGGGCAGCGGTCAATGCGCGGGCATTGCAGCGGCAGCTGGAACTGCTGAAAGAGATGGGCTGCAACGCGATTCGCACCAGCCACAACCCGCCGACGCCGGAACTGCTGGATCTGGCCGACCAGATGGGTTTCATGGTGATGGACGAGACCTTCGATTGCTGGGCACAGGGGAAGAACCCGGGGGATTACCATCTGTTCTATCCGGACTGGCACGAGAAGGACACGCGGGCGCTGGTGCGGCGGGATCGGAACCATCCGTCGGTGATCATGTGGTCGGTGGGCAACGAAGTGCCCGACCAGGGCGACGCGGGAACGCCGCTGGCGAAGGAACTGACGCAGATCTGCCACGAGGAGGACCCGACGCGTCCGACCGGCAGCGCCAACAACAACGCGCAGTCGGGGTTCAATTCGTTTCACACGGGGCTGGACCTGATGGGGGTGAATTACAACCCGGCGGTGTACCAGCGTTTCCACCAGTCGACGCCGGACCAGTTCGTGTTTGGCAGCGAAACGGCATCGACGGTGTCGACGCGCGGATTCTATACCTTCCCCGTGGCGCCGCAGCCGGGGGCGATCACGGGGCTGCCGCGGGGCGGGCGCGGCGGGCGGGCCGGGGCGCCGGCGACGGCACCGGCCATGCGGCCGTCGATCCCGGGTCAGAACGGCAAGGATTTTCAGGTTTCTTCGTATGACCTTTATTATCCGAGCTGGGCGCAATCGCCGGACACGGTTTTTGCGGCGCTGGACAAGGCGCCCTACACGGGCGGCGAGTTCGTGTGGACGGGCTTCGATTATCTTGGCGAGCCGACGCCCTTCGGCGGCGGGAACGATGTGTCGCGGTCGTCGTACTTCGGCATCATCGACCTCGCGGGGTTCAAGAAGGATCGGTTTTACATTTACCAGGCGCGCTGGCGGCCGGAGTTGCCGATGGCGCACATTCTTCCGCACTGGAACTGGCCCGACCGCGTGGGGCAGCAGACGCCGGTGCATGTGTACACTTCCGGTGATGAAGCGGAATTGTTTTTGAATGGTGTCTCGCAGGGCCGCAAGAAGAAGGGCGAATTCGAGTACCGCATTCGCTTTGACGATGTGGTCTACCAGCCGGGCGAGCTGCACGTGGTAGCTTACAAGGGCGGCCAGAAGTGGGCCGAGGACACGGTGAAGACGACCGATGCGCCGGCGAAGCTGACGCTGAAGGCGGACCGCAACACGATCGCCGCCGACGGCAAGGACCTTTCCTTCGTCACGGTGGCGGTGGATGACAAGGCGGGGCTGGATGTGCCCACGGCGACCAATTTGATCAAGTTCACGGTGAGCGGCCCGGGCGAGATCGTGGCGACGGACAACGGCGACGCCACGGACCTGTCGCGCTTCCAATCGCCGGAACGCAAGGCCTACGCCGGTCTGGCGCTGCTGATTGTGCGGGCGAAGGGACCCGGGACGATCACGGTGCGAGCGGAATCGGAGGGGCTGGCGGGGACGTCGACGACCCTTACGGCGGCGAAATGAGGTGACCCCACGAGCCGGGAAGCCCGATGGACCCCCACACCCCGCGGGCTTTCCCGGCATTTTTGGGGGGAGAAGCGGCTGCGCGCGGGCCGAGGTCTTCACTGTTTCTTCAGGTCGGGGGTGGTATTCTGCGGGCATGAAGATTTTCCGCTGCCTCTTGGTATGGATGGTCCTGGTGCTGGCGACGGGCGCCGTCTCGGCGGCGTTCGGACAGGATGAAGGCGTCGCGCGCGGCGCCACGGGGACCCTGTCAGGGACGGTGGTGGAGGTCAACAACGAGTTTCTGCTGGTGCGCCCGATCGGAGAAGCGCCGCGGCGGCTGTACCTTCCAGCGGCCGTCGCCACCACGGCGCCCGCGACTGCTCCCGCGTTTATGAAGGTGAAGCCGGGAGATGCGGTGGAAGCGGGGTGGGTGTTTACCGACCATCGGCAACTGACATCGCTGCATGCCGCGGCGCCGCTAGCGGTGGCGGCAGGCTATCCGGCTGCCCCGACCACTGCGCCGGCGACGGTGGCAAGCAGCAAACCTGCGCCGGATGCCCCGGCGGCCGCACCTGACCGCGCGGCCGCGCCGATCACCACGGGCGAGCGGGTGAACGCCATGATCGACAATCTCCTGGCGACCGCGAACCGGTTGCTGGAATTGCCGCTGGTGGTGGTGCTGGGGGCGGTGGCTCTGGCGGCGCTGGGTGTGGCGCTGGTTGCGGGGAAGGTGCTTAAAAAATCGGGCCGGGCGAGCGTGTCCAAGGCATTGTCCATCAGTGCGGGGGTGGTGGGTGTGGTCGCGGGTCTGCTGATCGTGGATCGGAAAATCTCCCGCCTGGAAGACCAGGTGGCGGCGCTGCGGGCGAAATCGTCCGCGGACACCAGCGCGCTGCTGGAAACAATGGCCAAGGCCGGACCGGCGCGGCGGCAGGATTTTTTCGTCGACCTGGGCAACGTCAACAAGGCGCTGACACCGACGTTCGGTCAGACCAGCATTCGCCCGCTCGTGTGCAATGACGCGATCGACCTCTACCAGGTGCACACCAACAACCCGCTGGCCCAGGCGTGGCTGACGATCATCGACCTGACCAACCCGGAAGTGCAGATCCAGCTGCAGGCGGACTTCACGCTCAAGACGCTCACGTCCGCGTTCGCGCGGGAACACGATTGCACGGTGGCCATCAACGGCGAAGCGGGAAGTTCGCCGGAGCAGGGATCGGGGCTGGGGCCGTGGCGCGGGTTTTTCGTGAAGGAGGGGCAGGTGCTGCTGCGCGAGGCGACGGGCAACCCGCGGCCTTTCTTGAGCTTTGATGCGAAGAACCGGGCCTCGTTTACGGCGATGGCGGCGAGCGATCGCAGCCTGCCGGCGGAGCGGCCGACGGTCATCTGGGGCCGGCTCGACGCGATCATCAACGGCGTGGTGCAGACCGCCGACGAACGGAACCGCCAGCCCCGCACGGCGATGGGGATCAACGCGGAAGGAACGCGGCTGTACCTGATGGTGGTCGATGGGCGGCAGCCCCGCTATTCCAACGGGTTTTCGCGGGCGGAGGTGGGAACGTTCCTGAAGGCGTTCGGGGCGCACAATGGCATGCTGTGCGATGAAGGGGGCTCGTCCTGCATGTTTCTCAGCCAGTTCGGGGGCATCGCCAATGTGCCGTCGGACAACAATGGTCAGGAGCGGCCCACCTACACGCACTTTGGAATTTCCATGAAGGGGAAGTGAGGGGCCGACCTGCGCTTGCGTTCCACGGGGCGCTGGCCGGGTTTCGCATTTGGGCGTATGGTAGAAGGGCATGTCCTTTCGCCCGGAGCATTCATGAACAACCTGTGGTTTGGTGCGGCGGTGGTGTTGTCGCTGGCGGCGAGCGCGGCGGCGCAAGTGACGGCGCCGGCTGGCGGACCCCCTGGAGGGGGAGCACGCTTCTTGCTGCCCGGGGGCGTGGAGATCGAATTCGTCGCTGACAACATCGTGCATGTGACCACGTCGCGGAAGCGGACGTATCCCTCCTTTGCGGTGCTTCCTCAGAATGGCCCGGCCCCAACGGTGGGGATATTGCGCAATGGCGGCAATGCGACTTACCGCACGGAACGGCTCGCGGTCACTTCCGACGCCAACGGCGCCCTTCAATTTGCAGACGTCCAGGGCAATGTGCTGCTGCGGGAAGCGCCCGAAGGTCGCACCGTCCCCAAAGACGGCAGCCCGCAGACTGTGCGGCAACAGTGGCTCCCGAACGCCGACGAGTCCCTCTACGGCCTCGGGCAACATCAATATGGTCTGGTGAACATCAAGGGCTACGACTTTGACCTTTGGCAGCACAACACGGAAATCGCCGTGCCGATGCTGGTGTCGTCAAAAGGCTATGGGATTTTCTGGGACAATCCTTCCTATACCCGGTTCGGCGATCCGCGCGATTATGAAGCGATTCCTCCCGACCATCTGCTGGATGCGTCGGGCAATCCCGGCGGGCTGACGGCCACGAGCTTTTCCGACGCGGCGTTCACACGGACGATCGGTACGCGAATCGATGCGGCCATCAACGTCGCGCCGGGCGTGCGCCAGCCGCAGGCGACGCCGGCGGGGGCGGTTTCGCCCATCAGCACCACAGCGCCGGCGAGCGCGCCTGCGGGCGGAACGGCCACAGCTTCCGCTCCGGCTGGAAATGGGCCGCGGCAGGGAGGGCGCGGGGGCAATCGCAACCAGGAACAGGCCGTGCGCTGGGAGGGCCAGATCCAGGCGGATGCGGCCGGGACGTACCAATTCGCGCTTTATGCCAACGGCGGGTACAAGCTGTGGATCGACGATGTGCTGCTGGCGGACCATTGGCGGCAGAACTGGCTGCCATGGTGCGACCTGGCGAAAGTGCATTTCGATGGCGGCACGAAGCACAAGATCAAGGTGGAGTGGTCGAAGGACCAGGGCACGCACTGCCAGTTGACGTGGAAAACACCGAGTCCCAATGAGAACACGTCACTGTGGTCGCAGGTGGGCGATGGCGTGGATTATTACTTCATCGGGGGGGCGAAGGCCGGCAAAGGGGGCGGCGATGGTGCGGTGGCGGAGGTGATCAGGGGCTATCGCACGCTCACGGGCCAGGCGCCGATGATGCCGGTGTGGGCGTTTGGCTTGTGGCAATCGCGGCAGCGCTACGAAACGCAGGAAGGATCCCTGGAGGTGGTCAAGGGCTTTCGCTCGCGCAACATTCCTTTCGACAACATCGTGCAGGATTGGTTTTACTGGCGGGAGAATGCGTGGGGATCGCACGAATTCGATCCGGCGCGGTTCCCCGATCCTGATGCATGGATCAAAGAGATTCACCAGCAGAACGCGCGGCTGATGATTTCGGTGTGGGGCAAGTTCTATCCGGGGACGGACAATTTCACCGCGATGCACGATGCGGGATTCCTGTATCAGCCCAATCTGGACGAGCACATTCGCGACTGGGTTGGCCGCGGCTACGAATACACGTTCTACGATGCATTCAATCCCAAGGCACGGGAGCTGTTCTGGCAGCAGGTGAGCACCAGGCTTTTTTCCAAAGGGGTGGACGCCTGGTGGATGGATGCGACGGAGCCGGACCTGATGCCCTCGCCGCCAACGCTGGATCGGCAGATCTCGCACATGCCCGTGACGGCTGCCGGGCCCGGTGAGGCGGTGCTCAATGCCTACCCGCTGCTGAATTCGCAGGCGGTGTATGAAGGACAGCGAAAGGCCGCCCCGGACCAGCGCGTGTTCATCCTGACGCGCAGCGGATATGCAGGCCAGCAGCGCTATGCCGCGGCATCGTGGTCCGGGGACATCTCTTCCTCATGGACAGCAATGAAAAAGCAGATCGCCGCGGGCCTCGGCTACTCGATTTCCGGCTTGCCCTACTGGACGATGGATTCCGGCGGATTCTCCGTTCCCGGTAAATGGTCGACGCGCAACCCGACGCCGGAAAACCTCACCGAATGGCGCGAGCTCAACGCGCGGTGGTTCGAATTCGCCGCCTTCGTGCCGCTGCTCCGTGTCCATGGCGAGGCGCCGTTCCGGGAAATGTGGCAGTTCGGCGGCATCGAAAGCGAGGCGTACAAGGCGATGCTCAAGGCCGACCGGCTGCGTTACCGCATGCTGCCTTACGTGTACTCCGTGGCCGGCGACGTGACGCACGACGGCTCGACCTTCATGCGGCCGCTGGTGATGGATTTTCCCGAAGACGCGGTCGCCCGCGACGTGACGGATCAGTACCTCTTTGGGCCGTCGATCATGGTGTCGCCTGTCACCACGTTCGGGGCGCGCAACCGGAGCGTCCTGCTGCCGGGCGCGGCGGGGATGTGGTACGACTTCTGGACCGGCAAGGCGATTCGGCCCGAGACGGGACCGAAGTCGCTCATTCTTGCCGCTGCACCGTTTGACCAGATGCCGCTGCATGTGCGGGCCGGATCGATCCTTCCGCTTGGCCCTGATCTTCAATACACCAGCGAAAAACGGGCCGACCCGCTGACACTCCTGGTGTACACCGGAGCGGATGCGCACTTTTCGCTGTACGAGGATGACGGTCTGACCTATGGCTACGAGAGGCAGCAGTTCAGCCGCATTCCCATGCAGTACAGCGCGGCCAATCACACGCTGACCCTGGGCAAACGCACGGGAAGTTTTCCGGCGATGCTGCAGTCGCGCACAATCCAGGTGGTGTTCATCACGCCTGACAAACCCGTGGGCTATTCGCCGGAGATGACGCCCGACAAGACCGTCACCTACAGCGGAGACGCGCTGGACGTGCACGAGTGATCGCAGCAGATACAAGCATGAGCACATTGGTCGAGGAGGTTCCATGAGGCGGATCCTGTGTGGTGTTGTCGGCGGATTGCTGGCAATGGCGGCGGCGAAGGCCGTGGCGCAAACGGCGCCTGCCGCCGATGCGCCGGCTGTGGGCGACGCTTCCGCAGCATGGCGAAATCCATCGCTGTCGCCCGATGCCCGCGCCCGGGACCTGCTGCCGCGGCTCACGCTTGAGGAAAAGATTTCCCTCCTGCATGCCGATGGCACGTTCACGTCGCCGGGTCTGCCGCGATTCGACATCGGAAAACTGTGGATGTCCGATGGGCCCCAGGGCGTGCGCGAGGAGATTCAACCGCAGGGGTGGAACGCGGCCGGTCGCACCGATGATTTCACGACGGCGATGCCCGCGGATATCGGGCTCGCCGCTTCCTTTGATGTCGAGCTTGCCCGGGCGTTCGGAAACGTGATCGGGCAGGAAGCGGTCGTTCGCCGCAAGAACATCATGCTGTGCCCGGGCCTCAACATCATGCGCACGCCGCTGAACGGGCGGAACTCGGAATACTTCGGCGAGGATCCGCACCTGGCCGCGCGCATGGCGGTGAACTTCATCGATGGCCTGCAGCAGAATGGCGTGGCCGCGTGCGCCAAGCACTACGCTCTCAACAACCAGGAAAACAACCGCAGTTCCGTGAATGTGCACGTCGACGAACGCACCCTGCATGAAATCTACCTGCCCGCGTTCAAGGCGGCCGTGACCGAAGCCCACGTCTGGTCCGTCATGACGGCCTACAACCGGGTGAACGGCCAGTTCTGCTCGGAAAACAGCATGCTGCTCAACGACATCCTGAAGAAGGATTGGGCATTTCCGGGGCTGGTGATGACCGACTGGGGCGGGGCTCACTCCACGGTGCCCTGCGCGCTCAACGGGCTCGATCTTGAAATGGGAACGAATGTCACCGGCGACCACGACCGTGATTTCCTCGCCCAGCCGCTGCTGCAGGCGGTGAAAGCCGGAGAAGTGCCCGTCGCGCGGATCGATGAGATGGCCCTGCGAAACCTGCGGGTGATGGCGGCGACCGGACTGTTTGATGGGGCGAAAGCGAAGACGAGCGCGCCCGCCTTGATGGCGCCAGAGCACATCGACGCGGCCCGGAAGATTGCGGAAGCGGGGATCGTGCTGTTGAAGAACCGCGACGACCTGCTGCCCCTGGCATGGCCCCCGAAAATCAAATCGATTGCGGTGATCGGACAGAACGCCGACTCCAAATTTGCGCACGATGGCAATTCGGCGCAGATCAAAACCTCCTATGAGATCACGCCGCTGGAGGGGATCAGGAAGTGGGTGGCGAATGCGAGCGCCGGCGGTTTCCAGTCGATCGAGATCACCTACACGGAAGGGTATGTGCGGGCGGCGGGACGCGGCGGGCGGCGCGGCGTCGGCGGGGCGGTGACGCCCACCTCGGCGAGCGCTCCGGCCACGCAGTCCAGCCAGATCGCCGCCGCGGTGGAGGCGGCGAAGGCGGCCGATGTGGCGATCGTGGTGGCAGGACTCTACCGGGCGCAGGATCAGGAGGGGGCGGACCGGCCCAACATGAATCTGCCGCCAGGACAAGCCGAACTGATCGCCGCCGTCACCCAGGCCAATCCCCGGACCATTGTCATTCTCAACGGCGGGAGCCCCTCGGTCGTTGAGCCCTGGATCGACCATGCCGGAGCGCTCCTGATGTACTGGTATGGCGGCACGGAAGGCGGCAACGCCCTGGCGCGCGTGCTTTTCGGCGATGTAAATCCTTCCGGCCGTCTGCCCTGCACCTGGCCCAGGCAACTGGCCGATTCGCCCGCCCATCGGCCGAACGATCCGGCGATTTTTCCCGGGACCGGCGCCAACGTGCGCGGCGGGCAGCTGACGCCGGAGGCCGGCCCCCAGGAAACGTATGCGGAGAAACTCCTGGTGGGGTATCGCTGGTTTGATGCGCAGAAAATCGAGCCGCAGTTTCCATTCGGGTTTGGGCTTTCGTACACGACGTTCACGTTTTCAGAGTTGACCTTGCCTCCTCAGGCGGGCGCTATCAATGGCAAGGTGATGATCCCATCGGGACCCGGGATTGCGCAGTTCACGCTGACCAACACCGGCAATCGCGAAGGTGCGGTGGTGGCGCAACTGTACGTGGAGCCGGTGAAGCCATCGGTGCAGCGGCCGCTCAAGGAGCTGAAAGGCTTCACGAAGGTGCTGTTGAAGCCCGGTGAGAGCCGGAGCGTGAGCATTCCGCTGCACGCGGCGGACTTCGCCTATTACGAGCCGGCGACGCATGCGTGGGTGGCGGAGGCAGGTGATTATGTGGTGCATGTCGGGGATTCGTCGCGCTCGCTGCCGCTTGCGGCGAAGGTGCACCTGGATCAAACACTGACAATTCCGGACGCGGTTTCGGCAAAGTAGGCCGCGTTTCATCCAAGGAGCTCATGATGTACAACGTCCGGGACCACGGCGCTCTTGGGGACGGAGAGACGCTGGACACGAACGCCATCAACGCCGCCATCGCCGCCGCCGCCGAACAGGGCGGCGGTACCGTGCTTTTTCCGGCGGGAACGTACCTGTCCTATTCGGTTCGCCTGCGATCGCATATCACGCTGCATCTGGATGCCGGCGCGGTGCTGCTGGCGGCGGGTGATCCCCCGCCCTCGCACGAGGACATTCTCGCCATGCTCACTCCGGAGGGAACGCTCCCGGGCGGTGGCGCCGGCGATTCCGGCTCGTTCTATGCGGGCGATACATTCGGGCAGGAAGACCCAGTTCCCCCCGCGCCCGCCGGCACGCACAAGGCGGCCCCCTCCTTCAGCGAAGCCTTCGGCCAACAATCAAAACACAGTGCCGCCCCCGGTGCTTACGACCCGCCGGAGCCCAATGAACACGATCAGTACCAGGATCATGGCCACTCGCACTGGCACAATTCGCTGATCTGGGGCGAGGAACTGACCAACATCGCCATCACCGGCCCCGGCAGAATCGATGGTCGCGGTCTCACATGGAACGCCGACCCCGCCAACCCCACCGCCAACAAGGCCATCGCCCTCAAGCGCTGCACGCACATCACCCTGCGGGACTTCACGCTCTTTCGCGCCGGTCACTTCGCTCTGCTGGCCACCGGGTGTGACCTGCTCACCGTCGACAACGTGAAGGTCGACACCAATCGCGACGGCCTCGATATCGATTCCTGCAAGCACGTGGCGGTTTCGAATTGCTTCATCAACACGCCCAACGACGACGGCATCGTGCTCAAATCCTCCTATGCGCTGGGTGAGGCCCGCGCGACGGAGCACGTCACCATCACCAATTGTCACCTTTCCGGCTACGACATGGGGACACTGCTGGACGGAACGCGGAAAACCACGCAGAAGATCGCGCCCGACCGCGGCGGCGTCACCGGCCGCATCAAGTTCGGCACCGAATCCAACGGCGGCTTCCGCAACATTTCCATCAGCAACTGCAGCTTTGCCCATTGCCGCGGCCTGGCGCTTGAGACCGTCGACGGCGGGCCGATTGAAGATGTCACCGTCTCAAACATTTCCATGCGCGACGTCACTTCCTCGCCCCTGTTCGTCCGCCTGGGCAACCGCGGCCGCGGGCCCAAGCACCTCCCGGTCTCCGTCGCACGCCGCATCTCCTTCAACAACATTTCCGCTTCCGATGCCGAACCGCGGTTCGCATCGCTTTTTTCCGGCATCCCGGGCCACCCCATTGAGGACCTGCGGCTGTCGAACATCACCCTGCAATACCGCGGCGGCGGCGCAAAACGGGATGCCCAGCGGCAGCCGCCCGAAAATGAGAAAGGCTACCCCGATCCGGTCATGTTCGGCGTCATCCCCGCCTATGGCCTCTACTTTCGGCACGTCAAAAACCTCCATGTCTCGAACGTGTCCCTCGCCTTCGACAAGCCGGAGCATCGCCCGCCCATCGTGCTGGAAGATGTGCACACCGCCACGCTTGAAAACATCACCGCCATGCGCCTGCCGGCGATACCGTTTGTCCGCTGCCAGAACGTTTCCGTGCTGACGCTTCACCAGCTGCCCACCATCACCAATGCCCACCATGCGCGGCTGGATTCTGCTGCACTTTAGCCCTGTTTTTATGCGTCACCTGGGCCGATGGACCTTCCTCGCCCGCTTCGCTAGGATGGCGATGGCAGGAAAAGTGTCTCAGGTGTGCAGGGATTTTTATGGAAGAGAATCGTCCGGCAAAGGGTGTGGTCAAGTTCGATGACTTTGCAAAGCTGGATCTGCGCGTCGCCAAGGTGCTGGAATGCCGCGAGCATCCCAATGCGGACAAGCTGCTGGTCCTCAAGGTCGAGCTGGCCGCTGGCGAGGTCCGCCAGATTTGCGCCGGGCTGAAGAGCCACTATCAGCCCGTGGACCTGGTCGGAAGGCTGATCGTCATTGTCGCCAATCTCGAGCCGCGCTCGATGCGCGGCGAGCCCTCGCAGGGCATGCTGCTCGCCGCCAGTGAAGGCCCGATGAAACAGCGCGTGATCGTGATCCAGCCCGCCGCGGACATCGCTCCCGGCAGCGCCGTTTCCTGAGCCCCGCCCAAAACTCCCGATCGTATCTTGCGCCCGCCGTCCGTGCCGCGCATCAGCCGCTTTCCAGCGCGCTGCGATCTCCCAGGATGTCCTCCACATACACCATCCGCAGGATCACCAGCGTCGCCGCCAGCATCGGTGTGGCCAGGATCAGGCCCAGCGGGCCCAGCAGCATCGCGAAGAGCACCTGCGCGATCACGATCAGCGCCGGCGGCAGCTCCACGGCACGCTGCTGGAAGAACGGTGTGATCACCCACCCCTCCAGCAGCTGGATGATGATGTACATGATGATGGTGTAGAGCGCCAACGTGGGGCTCAGGTCCATCTGGCCGCCATGGGGCGCAAAGGCCACCAGCACCGCCGGCGCCGCCGCGAGAATCGGGCCGAAGTTCGGAATGAAGTTCAGCAGCCCCGCGAGAATCGCCAGCGTCGTCGCCATCGGGATGCCCAGGATCGACAGCCCGATGAACGTCAGGATGCCGATCGACACCATCGAACAGATCTGCCCGACGAACCACCACTGAAGCTGCGTGCCCACCTCGGAAAGAATCATGTCGACGCGCTTCCGCCGGGCAATCGGAAACAGGTTCGTCAGTCCCGCCGTGTACAAGCTGGGATTGATTGCGAAAAAGAGCCCCACGCCGAACACCACCGCCAGGTTGCCGATCACGCCCAGCGTCGAGGACACCACGTTCCCCGCCACGCCCCCGGCGCCTTTGACGAAAGATTCGGACATGAAAAAGTCCGTGGCCGAGCGCCGCAGCTCAATGAGCCGCTCCGCCAGCCACTGCCGCGGGGTCTGTTCCGTCGCGGGCGCGCTCGCCGGGTTGGCGAAGTCGACCGCCATCGCCGTCGCCGCGCCCGTTGCCGGCGCCGAGGTGGTCGTGGGAAGCGTCGTCGCCTCCTCCAGCGCCTTGCCCGGCAGAATGTTGCCAAGGTCCCCTTCGAACTGCTGCAGCGCGATCGGCAATGTCCGGGTCAGCTCGCGGGTCTGCTTATAGACCGTGAAGCCCATGAAATAAGCTCCCCCCGAAACCACCAGCACCAGCGCCACCAGCACAATCAGCAGCGCGTACCCGCGCTTCATGCGCCCATACTTCGCCAGCAGGTCCGACGGCGCCGACAAAAACACCGCAAACAGCAGCCCCGCAAACAGCAGCACCAGGATTTCTGCCGTCATGTACACAAAGATCGCAAAGAGTATCGCCGCCACCGAAATCCCCACCGCGATGAACACCTTGCGCGTGTAGGACAGCGGCGCCGTCACCACCGCCGGCATCGCCCCCACGTGCGTGGTGATCACCGGCGGAAGGACTCGTGCCGCCTCCGCGGCTTTGCCCGCGCTCGTCTCTGCTGGAACCTGATCGGCCATGTGTGCTCCCAATGCCCCGCCCGCGCCCCTGCCTGATGGTCGGATGGCGAAACATACCCTATTTCTTCGCCGCCGCCTTCCCCCGGGGACGCTCGCGGCCCGCTCGCTGCTGCCCCGTCACCAGCAGTTCCCGCGCTTGCGCCACGGCCGTCGGCGTCAGTGCGGCGCCCGCGGTCATCTCCGCCAGTTCGCGGATCCGCGCCTCTCCGTCCATCACCGCCACCGTGGTGGCCGTGTCCGCGCCGCCGGTGATGTTCTTGCGGATCGTCAGGTGGCGGTCCGCGAACGCCGCGATCTGCGCCAGGTGCGTGATGCACAAAACCTGGTGAATCGCCGCAAGATCGCGCAGCTTTTCACCGATGATCGTCCCCATGCGCCCGCCCACGTTGGCGTCGATTTCATCGAACACCAGCACCGACACCCGGTCCGCCTGCGCCGTGATTGATTTGAGCGCCAGCATCACCCGTGAAAGCTCGCCGCCCGAGGCGATCCGCCGCAGCGGCCGCGCCGGCTGCCCGGGATTCGGCGCGATCATGAACTCCACCGTCTCCATTCCCGACGACGTGGAAAAATCCGCAACCATCAGCGGCGCCGGCTCCGCACTCTTCCCGCCCCCTTTCTTCGTCGCTTCCTCCAGCACCTGCAGCGCCTGGAAATCGATCACGAACTTCGCTTCCTTCATCCCCAGGTCCGCAAGCTGCTCGTGCACCAGCGGCCCCAGCTTGTCCGCCGCCTTCTTCCGCGCCGCCGTCAGCTTCGCCCCCACCTCCCGCAGCCGCTTCTCCAACCCCGCAATCTGCTCCGCGATCGTCGAGTAATCCTGATCCTGTGCCCGCAGCTCCTCGATCTGCGCACCGATCTGCGCCCGGTACGCCAACACCTCCTGCAGCCCTCCCTGCGCGCTCCGCCCCACATACTTGTCGATCAGCCGCGTCACCAGGTTCAGCCGCTCGTTGTTCTCCGCCAGCTCCTCCGGGTCCAGCTCCAGCCGGTCCACGTACCGGCGCAGAGTAAACGCCGCATCATCCAGCGACAACGCCGCATCCTTGATCTGTCCCGCCAGCGGCGAGAGCGCTTCGTCCAGCTCCGCAAGCTCCAGCAGGATCGACACCGTGGTCTTCAAACGCGAGATGATCGCCGGCTCCTCCTCATACAGTGCCCCGTACGCCGCCCCCGCCGTCCGCTTGATCTTCTCCAGGTTCGCCAGCACCCGGTTGCGCGCCGCCAGCGTGTCATACTCCCCCTCCACAAGCTGCGCATCGTCGATTTCCTTCGCCTGAAACTCGTAAAGTTCAAGCTGCTGTTTCCGCAGCGTGCGCGAGGCGGTGAGCTCCTTCTGCTGCGCCATCAGCATCTGCCGCTGGTTATACAGTTCCGAAAATTCCTGCCGCAGCCCCGAGGACCCGCCGAATTCATCGATCACCGCCAGCTGGTTCGCCGGCTTCAGCAGGTACTGGGCATCATGCTGCCCATGCACGTCCACCAGAATCTCCCCCACCTGCTTCAGCATCGCCCCGGTGATCGGATTGCCGTTCAAACTCGCGCTCGTCCGCCCCGATTCGAACAACCGCCGCGCGATCAGCAGCTCCGTCTCCTCTTCCAGCGGCAGATCCGTCGCATTCGCGATCTCCTGCCGCAGATTCGCGGAACGGATGTGGAACACCCCCGACACCCGCCCCTCCGCGGCCCCTTTGCGCAGCATGTCCGTCGGCTGACGCAGCCCCAGGAGAATTTCCAGCGCGCCGATCACCAGCGACTTGCCCGCCCCAGTCTGCCCGGTGAAGCAGTTCAACCCCGGATGCAGCTCGACCGTCAGGTCCTGGATGACCGCCAGATTCTGAATGTGCAGTTCACGCAGCAATGTACGACGCCTCCGTGCGATGTGAGCGGCGATATTCTAGCGACCCGCCCGCCGATCATATACCGAACACGCCAATTTCCCCGACCCCCGCGCGGCGGCCGCTATGATAACCCCCGAACAGGGTACAGGGGACCTTCACCGGAGAACGTCGTGCGGGATGCCGCCCTTACCGAACTGATGGACGACCCCGCCGTCGATCCCGCGCAGCTCGCCACCTCTTTGCGATTTATCCGCCGCGTCAACCGCTGGCTCGGCGGCGCCTCCGCCGTGCTTGCCCACCTGCGCCGCTGGTCCCGACGCTGGCCCCCCGGCCAGCCAATCACGCTGCTGGATGTCGCCACTGGCTCCGCCGATATCCCCATCGCCATCCAGCAATGGGCGAAGCCCCGCGGCCACCATCTCCGCATCCTCGGACTGGATCTCCACGAAACCACGCTCGCCCTCGCCCGCGCTCACGTCACCACTTCCCACGCCGACGGCATCTCCCTCGTGCGCGGGGATGCCCTCGCCCTGCCCCTCGCCGATGCCAGCGTCGATTACGCCCTCTGCTCCATGTTTTTTCACCACCTGCCCGATGAACTCGTGCCCCGGGCTCTTGCCGAGATGGTCCGCGTCGCGCGCCGCGGAGTCATCGTCAACGACCTCCTTCGCGGTTCCTTCGCCCGCGTCGGCATTCACCTCCTCACCCTGTGCGCCGACCCCGTCGACAAACATGACGCCCGCGTCAGCGTCAAAAAAGCCTGGAGCCGCCCCGAGGTCGAAGCCTGGGCCCGCGCCCTCCACGCCCCTTGGCTGCGCTATCAAAAACACTGGGCCTCACGCTTTACCCTGGCCGGCGAAAAGAACGGCATATAATCGCCCTGTGAGCGATACGTGGGACATCGTGATCGTCGGCGGCGGCCCCGCCGGCGCCTCCGCCGCCATCCTGCTGGCCCGGCAAGGCCTGCGCGTCGCCCTCTGCGAAGGCAAACCCTTCCCCCGCGAAAAAGTCTGCGGCGAGTTTCTCGGCGTCCACGCCCGCCCCCTCTTCGCCCGCCTCGGCATCCTCGACACCTTCGACGCTCACGCCGGCCCTCCCATCACCCGTGTCGAAGCCCACGCCGGACCCCGCAGCATCGCAAGCCCTCTCCCCGCCGGTGCCAACGGCGCCACGGCCCGCGCCATTTCCCGCGGCACCCTCGACGCCCACCTGCTCACCGCCGCCCGCGCCGCCGGCGCCCACATCCTCCAGCCCTGCCATGTGACCTCCGTTTCCGGAGACTTCCAGCAAGGTTTCCTCTCCGACACCGACCGCGGCCCCCTTCACAGCCGCATCGTCCTCCTCGCCCACGGCCTCGCCCAGCGCGGCGACATGCACCCGATCGCCCCTTCTCCGCGCACACCCAATCGCACCTCACGCACCGGCCGCTACCTCTGCTTCAAAGCCCACTTCACCCGCACCGCGCTCGACCCCCACACCATCGCCATCGGCGGCGGCCGCGGCGTCTATGTCGGCCTGGTCGCCTCCTCCGCCGACCGCTGCTCGCTCGCCTTCGTCGTCCATCGCGACCGCCTCGCCCGCTGCGGAAACAGCGCCGACGATCAACTCTCCGCCCTGCTGCAGGAAAATGCCGGCTTCCGCTCTCTCCTTCAAAGCGCTGCGCGCGTCGGTCCCTGGCTTGCCAGCGGCCCCCTCGCCCCCGGCATCCGCCAGGTCTACCGCGACGGCCGCTTCTTCCTTGGAAATGCCGCCGGCGAGGTTCACGCCCTCGTCGGCGAAGGCATCACGCTCGCCCTCCAGGCCGGTGGCCTGCTCGCCGACGCCCTCGCCTCCCATGGCCTCACCCCAGCGGCCGGCCGCGCCTACGAGCAGCGCTGGCGCCGCGCCTTCACCTCCCGTTACCGCGCGGCACAGCTCTTTGCCAACCTGATCATGCGCCCAGGCCCTGCTGCCTGTGCCGCCACACTGCTCCGCGCCTGCCCCGCCGCCATGTCCGCCTGTGTCCGCTGGGCCGGAAAATAACCCCTTTCCCCTCCGTTCCTCCACCGCGTAGGATTCCCACCACTTCCCCACCCGGAGCAACCACCCGCCATGAGATTGTTCACCAAAGGCCTCCTGCTCATCTCCGTCCCCACGCTCTTTGAGCTCATGCTCATAGGCTTTCTCTTCAAGGCCGAGCAGGATGCCGCCGGTGCCGAGTGGTGGGCCGATCACACCAAGCAGGTCATCACCACCTGCGCCGACGTCATCGAGCCCCTGCTCCGCGAAGATTCCGCACTCCGCAATGCCGCCCTTCTGGATGATCCCGGGTCCGTCGGCGGCGCCGCCTTCTGGGAAAACATGCAGCACCGCGCCGCGCACCTTGAAGAACTCGTCAGCGACACCCCCGCCCAGGCCGACCGCGCCCGCCGGATCGCCGCAGGTATCAACGCTTTTCGCACCTGGGACCGTCACGTCATGGAGGCCGTCTCCAGCCGCAACCATGACCTCGCCGTCGAGCAGGTCCGCGACAGCGATTTCCGCACCGCTTTCGGCGCCCTTCAGAAAAACATCGCCGACTTCCTCGCCGCCGAACGCCTCCTCGATCAGAACCGCATGGAAACCGCCGCCCAGGCCCGCTTGCAGATGCGCTGGTCGCTCCTCATCGCCAGCGTCGGTTCCCTGCTCGCCGGGGCCATGGCCGCCTACCTCTTCAGCAAAAGCATCGGGTCCCGCCTCTCCACCCTCGAGGCCAACGCCCGCCGCCTTGCCGACGGTTCCCCCCTCGATGCCCCCGTCCCCGGCACGGATGAAATCGCCGAACTCGACAACGTGCTGCACCAGACCGCCCGCCGCCTTGCCGCCGCCGACCAGGCCGAAATCGACCTTCAGAAAGCGCTCGAAAACCGCGCCACCGAACTTGCACTCGCCAACGAACACCTCCGCCAGCAAACCCAGGACAACGAGATGTTCATCTACAGCGTCTCGCACGACCTCCGCTCCCCGCTCGTCAACCTCCAGGGCTTCGGTAAAGAACTCAAACTCGTCTGCGACGACCTCCGCCGCGATCTGCTCACCGCTGACATGTCCGACGACCGCAAACAGGCGCTCCTCGCCTTGATCGACCGCGACATGGCCGAAGCACTCCGCTTCCTCCAGACCGCCGTCGGCCGCGCCGCGGGCATCATCGATGCCCTCCTGCGGCTCAGCCGTGCCGGACGAATCGAATACCGCCACGAGCGGGTGAACACCCACCTCCTCGCCCGCCGCGTCATCGACGCCATGCAAAGCACCATCCGCGAACGTCGCGTCAACGTCCTCCTCCACGACCTGCCCCCCGCCGCCGGCGACCCCACCGCCATCGAACAGGTCTTCGGAAATCTCATCGGAAACGCCGTCAACTACCTCGACCCCCAACGCCCCGGCCACATCGAGGTCGGCGTCCTCCCCGCCGGTGAGCCTGCCCAGGTCCCGACGGTCACCTACTTCGTCAAAGACAACGGCCTCGGCATCCCCGCCGCTTACATGGACAAAATGTTCCGCGCCTTCCAGCGCCTCCACGGAAATGTCGCCAAAGGCGAAGGCATCGGCCTCGCACTCGTTCGCCGCGTCGTCGAACGCCATGGCGGCCACGTCTGGGTCGAGTCGCAAGAGGGAACCGGAACTACCTTTTTTGTATCATTGCCGGCATGGATGGATGAGCCGGTCGCTCCCCTGTCTGCCGCCGAAGCCCCCAAGGAGTCGTCATGATGGCCACCCCCCAATCCGTCAACATCATCCTCATCGAAGACGACGACGGCCACGCCACCCTCGTGGAGCGAAACCTCCGCCGCGCCGGTCTCGCCAATGGCTTCGTCCGCCTCAAAGATGGCCAGGAAGCCCTCGACCATTTCAATGGCCCCAACGCCTGCCCCATCGGCCCCGATGCCCACCCCTGCGTCGTCCTCCTCGACATCAAAATGCCCCGCGTCGATGGCATCGAGGTCCTCCGCCAGCTCAAGGCGAACCCCAAAACCTCCCCGCTCCCCGTCATCATGCTCACCACCACCGACGATCCCCGCGAAATTGAACGCTGCTACCAACTCGGCTGCAACGTCTACATCACCAAGCCCGTCGAATACGACGCCTTCATCGAAGCCATCCGCCGCCTCGGATTTTTCCTGCAGGTCGTCAAACTGCCCCCCGCCGGACAAGGGAAAAGCTGATGGCCCCCGTCCCCGCCCACGTGCTGATCCTCGACGACGATGAGGGAATCATCCGCCTGGCTCGCCGTGCGCTCGAACGGGCCGGCCACCGCGTCACCTCCGCCACCTCCGCCGCCGATGCCTCCGCCGTCCTCACCAACGCTTCCACGCCCCCCGACCTCCTCATCCTCGATTATCAACTCAACAGTGCCCAGACCGGCCTCGACTTCTTCCGCGACCTCCGCGCTGGCGGAAGCCCCGCCGCCGACATCCCCGCAATCCTCGTCACCGGTTTCAGCGACGAATCCAAAATCATCGAAGCCCTTCGCGCCGGCATCGCCGACGTCATCCCCAAGGCCGGCGATTATTTCGGATACCTCCCCGAGGCCGTCGATCGCGTCCTCACCCAGACCCGCGACCGCCAGGCCGCCGCCCAGGCCGAACTCCTCCGCCAGCGCGAAGAGCACTACCGCCGCATGGCCGAGGCCCTCCCGCAGCTCGTCTGGACCGCCAACCCCGATGGCCGCTGTGATTTCCTCAGCAAGCAATGGATCGATTACACCGGCATCCCCGAAGACCAGCAGCTCGGCCTGCAGTGGCTCGATCGTGTCATGCATCCCGACGACCGCCAGCGTACCTTCACCGCCTGGACCGCCGCCGTCGAAGGACGCGCCCCCTACGATATCGAATACCGCCTCCGCCGCGCCGATGGCGCCTACCGCTGGTTCAAGGTCCGCGGCGTTCCCGTCCATGACGAGTCTGGCCAGATCCTCAAATGGTTCGGCACCTGCACCGATGTCCACGACCAGCGCCAGGCCCTCGAAGAACGCGAACGCCTCCTTGCCGCTGAACAGGCCGCGCGCCGCCAGGCCGAGGAAGCCAATCAGGCCAAGGACCGCTTCCTCGCCACCCTCAGCCACGAGCTCCGCACGCCCCTCACCCCCATCCTTGCCGCCGCCGAGCTCCTCGAGCGCTCCCCCGACCTTCCCCCTGCCTCGCTCGCCGACGCCCAGATTATCCGCCGCAACGTGGAGCTCGAAGCCCGGCTCATCGATGATCTGCTCGATCTCACCCGCGTCGCCCGCGGCAAGCTCCAGCTTACGCTCGAGCCCGTCGATGTCCACGCCGCCGTCCGCGCCGTCATCGATATCTTCCGCGCCGATATCCAGGCCAAAAACCTCCAGCTCCACCTCCAGCTCGACGCCTCCGACCACCACGTCCTCGCCGATTACGCGCGGCTCCAGCAGATGCTCTGGAACCTCATCAAAAACGCCGCCAAGTTCACTCCCGATCGCGGCCGCATCGATATCCGCACCCGCAACCTGCTCACCGATGCCCAACCCCGCCTCCTCATCGAGGTGCAAGACACCGGCATCGGTATCGATCCCTCCCAGGTCGATCGCCTCTTCGATGCTTTCGAACAGGGAAGCGATTTCGTCACCCGCCGTTACGGCGGCCTCGGCCTGGGCCTCTCCATCACCAAGGCCCTCGTCGAAATCCACCAGGGTCATGTCCGCGCCGCCAGCCCCGGTCCCGGACAGGGTGCCACCTTCACCCTCGATCTGCCCGCCATCCCCGCCCCCGCTCCAGCCGCCCCCGACGCCGCCCAGCTCCCGCGCCAACGCTCACGCCCCATCCGCATCCTCCTGGTCGAAGACCACGCCGACACCGCACGGGTCATGGGCCGCCTCATCAACACCCTCGGCCACCAGGTCGAAACCGTCGGCTGCATCGCCGACGCCCTCCAGCGCATGCGCGACGACCACATCGACCTCCTCGCCAGCGACATCGGGCTGCCCGATGGCAATGGCGTCGAGCTCATCCGCGCCGTCCGCCAGTTCTCCCACGTCCCCGCCATCGCCCTCTCTGGCTTCGGCATGGAGGAAGACGTCCGCCGCTGCATCGCCGCCGGCTTCAACGCCCACCTTACCAAGCCCGTAAACATCGCCCGCCTTGAACAACTCATCTCCCAGGTCACCACCCAGCCCCAGCTTCAAAGCTGACCAACAGCTTCCATAAAAAACATCCCCCCACCCGTTCGGATGAGGGGAAAAATTTCACGCCAAAACCCGTCTTCGTGTCCTTCGCGCCTTCACTCCTTCGTGCTCAAAACGCGCAGGAAATACTCACGCCAGCGGATTGATCACCATCCCCGTCGCCAGCTTCGGATAAAAAAACGTGCTCTTCTGCGGCATCAGCTCGTTCGCGTTGCACAAATCCCGCACCGCCGTCAGCGGCGTCGGCTGCAACAGGAAGCCCACCCGGTAATCCCCGCTCCGGCACAACGTCGCCACTTCGTGCGCCTCGTGCGGAAACGCCCACGACATCGCCTTCTCCGCATCCCCGAACGCCGGCGACACGATCCGGTCAAACACCAGGTGCTGCAGTATCGCCACATCCAGCTGCCGCCACGCCGCCGATTTCCCGCTCAGCGCCGCATCCTCCGGAAACGCCCCCAGCGGATCCTCCCCGTTCGGACGGAACACCACCGCCGTGTCCTCGATCGGGTCATACACCCCCATCGCATGCGGGCCAAACCCCGGCAGCTCCCGCTCCAGGCTCGCCAGCGAATCCCCCCGGAACTTCGTCTCCACGATCTGCCCGTACTTCTCCGCCGCTTCCTTGAACGCCTCCAGGTAAAAATCCTTCAGGCTCGACGCCGCCACCACCCGGTGCGTCGGCATGATGATCAGCCCCGGATCCTGCATCGCGATCAACACGAACAGACACTGATTCACCGGATCCGCCGGGTCCATCCCTGTGCCCCGCGCATCCGCCACTTCCTTGCGATAATTCAAACACGTCGTGTACCGGTGATGCCCGTCCGCAATGTACACATGCTTTGACGCCATCATCTTCTGCACGTCCGCGATCACCGCCGGATCCGTCACTGCCCACAGCTCCGACGCCACGATCGACTTGTGATCCTGGCTCGGCAGCTCCGCCTGCGCCAGCGCCGGCGCCAGCCCCACCGCCTCAAACAGCAAATCCGTCACGTCGTTCGTCGGATCGTCATACAGCCCGAACACCGGCGACAAATTTGCCTTCGTCGCCCGCATCAGCTTCAACCGATCTTCCTTCGGCCCCGAAAACGTCTGCTCGTGCGGATGGATCGTCCCGCCCGGCCCGAACGCCTCCAGCCGCACCCTCCCGAAAAACCCGCGCCGCTTGTACGTCGTCCCGTCGTGCGTGTACGTCTGCTGGTACGCATACAGCGCCGGCGACCCATCCTGCTTCAGCACCCCCTCCGCAATCCACTGCTTCAACGTCGCCCCCGCCGCCTCATACACCGCGTCCGGCCCCGCCTGCTTCGGCGGAATGTGCGGCAGATCAATCGCCACCACGTTGTGCCCATCCCGCGCCAACAACCGCGCCTTGTCCTCCCCCGAAAGCACATCGTACGGCGGCGCCACCACCGCACTCTGCTGCTGCTGCGGATACCGAATCCCCCGAAACGCCGAAATCACCGCCATAAAACCACCATCCCAAAAAGAAAAAACCGCCCTCCCCACCTGTGCCAATTACCAATTACTACTTACCAATTACCAACCCCCCTTACATCACCACCCCAATCGTCAGCAAAATATTCGCATAAATCCGCTGCTCCCCCGTCGCGATCGTCAACGCCACGTCCTTCGTCCCCGCCGCTTCATAAAACGCGAACCGCTCCAGCTTCGTCAAGTCCAGCGTCGCGTTCCGCGCCTTGAGCAGCCGTCGGAACTCGTCAAAAATCGGCGGGTCCGTCTTCATCGCATACGGCCCCACCTTGTTCGGCTCCATCACTTCCGCCAGCTCGATCGGCACGCTGTTGGCGATCCCCGCCAGCACATCCGTCACCGTCATGTGATTCGGCGCAAAATTCAAAAACACCACTTCCGCGTTCGGACCCTTCTTCGTGTGAAACGGATAATTCCCGTCCGCAATCAGAATCTTCGACGAATGCCCCGCACGCCCCAACGCCGCCAGAATCTGCGGATGCAAAATCGGCATCTTCAACATACCCGTCTCCTTCACGAACCCCGCCCAGCCTACCCCAAACCGCCCCCCATGAAAACGCAACCCCACCCGCACCCCCTCCCACCACCCAATCGACCCCCTCCGGAAACCGCACCCCTTAAAGGTTTTGCGTTTTGCGTTTCGAGTTTTGAGTTTTCACAGCCACCCCATGCCACACCAGCCCCACCCCAATCACCCCCAGCCCCGTCACCCACACCCCCACATCCACCCAGAACGCCAGCCCCAGGCATCCCGCCAGCCCCGCCGCCGGAATCACCCGCGGATACAGCCGGCTCTCCGCCGGCAAACGCAACGCCGCCACGTTCGTCAGCGCATAGTACGTCAGCACCATGAACGCCGAAAAACTCCACGCCGTCCGCACATCCCCCACCAGCACCAACGCCCCGATCACGCACCCCATCGCCGCCACCGCGACCCCCGGCGTCGTTCGCGCGGCGTTCAACCGCGCCGCCGCCCGCGGCATGTCCCCCCGCCGTGCCATCGCCAGCAGCACCCGCGACAACCCCAATATCAAATTCAACAGCACCCCCAGCATCGCCGCCATCGCCCCCACCGTCAGCAGCACCGCCACCCACCGCGCCCGCAACGCCTCCGCCACCCCCGCCAGCGGCGCCCCCGTCCCGCGCCCCAGCGCCGCAAACGCCTCCGCCCCCACCGCCCGCACCGCCCCTGCCGCCACCGCCGTATACAAAACCGCCGTCAGCCCCAGCGTCAGCACCATCGCCCGCGGAATCGTCCGCCGTGGATGATGCACCTCCTCCCCCATCGTCGCCACCCGCGCATACCCCGTGTAAGCCACGAACAACAACGCCGTTCCATGCAGAAACCCCGCCCATCCCGGCCACGCCGTCCCCACCCCGCCCGCCGCTCCCCCCGCCGCCGCTCCATGCGTCAGCGTCACCCCCGCGAACACCGCCAGCGACGCCACCGTCACTGACACGATCAACCCGTTCACCACGTTCGACCGTCGCACCCCCGCCCCCACCAGCACCGTCATCCCCGCCACCGTCGCCAGCCCCAGCGGCACCCGCCACCCATACGTCGGCTCCACCCCCGCCGCATGCAGCAAATACCCCGCAAATCCCAACGCCGCCGTCGCCGCAGACGCAGACTTCGCCAGCAGAAACATCCACCCCGCCACGAACGCCGCCCATGGCGTCAAATACCGCTGCCCATATTCATACGTTCCCCCGCTCACCGGATGCGCCGCCGACAATTCCGCCGCCGCCAGTCCGTTGCACGCCGCCACGGCCGCCGCTGCCACGCATGCCCACACCACCGCTCCCCCCGCCACCCCCGCCGCCGTCGCCAGCGACACAAACACTCCCGTCCCCAGGATCGAACCCAGCCCCATCACCATCGCCCCCGGCAGCCCCACCTGCCGCAAAAGCGTCGCATGACCTCCCGCCGCCTCCGCCTGTGGCGGCTCCGCGCCGCTCACTTGCCCGACGTTCCCGCGGCCACCGATCCCACCGGCCGCGACCAGTTCGCCGGCGTCCCCGCGGGGATCTTCCCGTCCGTGTTGTCCACCTCCAGCTTCACCCGGAACAGCCCCGCCGGATCCACCGCAGGGTCCACCGCCGTCACCACCGCCTCCCGCTCAATCTGCGGATCCGTCTCCATCGTCAACTTCACCTTCTCCCCGGCCGTGATCTTCCCGAACATGCTCCGCGGCGGAAAAAACAGCGCCGTCAGTTTGTTCGTCTGCACCACCACCGCCACCGGATTCTCATCCGTCTGCTCCCCCGCCTGCTTCGGAACCCGCAGCACCAGTCCCTCGATCGGGCTCCTGATCGTCATCCGCTCCAGCGTCGTCTGCTCCTGCTTCAACTTCAGTTGCGCCGACAACAGCTTCGCCTTCTGAAAATCCAGCGAAATCTCCGCCTGCGTCACCGCCAGCTGCTTCTGCCGCTTCTCAAACTCGCTCGCCGACCCGTTCGTCCGGATCCGCTCATACTCGTTCTTCGCATAATCAATCTGCGCCTGCGCCAGCCGCACCTCCGCATCGTTCGACGCCTCCAGCTGCGCCGCCTGCACCGCCAGCACCTGCATCGCGTCATCCAGCTTCGCCAGCACCTGCCCCTTCTTCACCGCCTCCCCTTCCTTCACCCCCACCTCCATCAGCTGACCCCGCAGCACCGAGGGCACCTCCACCCGCGCCGCTGGTTGCGTCTGCCCCCGCATCTTCATCACCCCGTTCTCCAGCGTGAAACTCCCCGAGGTCCCCGAACTCCCCACCTCCGGAAGACGCGACGATCTCCCCGCCTCCGGCACCGGCGGCAAACTTCCGCTCGATTGCCCCCGCACCGTCCCCGCCAGCATCCCCGCCACCGCCACGCCCATCACCGCCGCCCGCACCCGCCCCGCACAAGTCTTCAACGCCATGCTCGTTCTCCATCCGCTGGTGCAAAAAGAAAGGCCATCCTCATCGGACGCCCCTCCCCGCCAACCGTTAGCTGCAAAAATCGATGAACCCAATCATAGGCCCTCTACCGGCGCAATCGCCAGAATCGCTCCGGACTTTCCGCCTGCCCCGTCCGATGGCTCACCACCAGCGCCTCCATCGTCGCCGCCACCGCCTCCAGGCGATGCTCCCACCCTCGAACCGGCGACGCCGGCATCTGGAAATGATGCAGAAATTCCCGCAACGCCTCCGACGCCCCACCCCGCCCCTGCTGCTCCGCCGCCGACCCCTCGTCGATCAGCCGCCCTTCCGCATCGTGAAACGCATACCGCTCCGCCTCCATTCGCGCCGTACCCCCCTGCGCAAAAAGCAGCACCGACCGCTCCCCCCCCGGCGCCACCCGCCCCGGCATCCGGTCCGACAGCGTCACGCTCGCCGCCGCATCCTCCGGAAAACGCAGCGTCAACGACGCCGCTCCGCTGATATCCGCAAACGTGTCCCGCAACCCCACCGTCCCCCGCACCGACGCATACACCGTCGTCGGCACGTCGATCAACTCGATCAGCGTCGCCAGCGCATCCCACGCCAGCACGCTCAGGGACCGCACCACCCCTTCCCCCTCCCCGCCCGTCCCCGCCGCCTTCGCCATCGCGTGATTCATCCCCAGCCACGTCGCCGACGCAAACCGCACCGGCCTCACGAAATCCTCCGCCCCCGCCGCCTGCTGATACCCAAACGTCCCCACCATCCGCGGCCACACGTACAACAACTGCGTCCGCGCCTCCAGCACCTCCGCCAGCGCCTGCGCCTCCGCCACCGTCTCCACCGGCGGACCCACGCTGATGATCCCCATCTTCTGGCTCGCGCACGACAACAGCAGCTCCAGCGTCATGTTCTCCGGCCGATCCAGCACAATCACCTGCGGCTGTCGCTCATTCAACATCAACCGCAAATCGTCATACGCCGGCACCCGCCCCGCCTCCCCAATCCCCGCAAATTCATCCGCCAGGTCCCGCGCCATCGCCAGCGTCCGATGCCCCGCCGCCACCACCTCCACCTCCCCCCGCGCGCGCAACTCCTCCACCGCCCCCACCCAGTCCCGCTGCACCGGATCCACACCCACTATCGCCAGCCGTACCGCCACAAATCCCTTTCACCAATTCCAACACCCCCAATTCCCGTCCGGTTCAAACCCGTCACCCTCACCCCCGTCGTCGTCACGTCCCTCCGTGTCTCCGTGTCTCCGTGGTTCAATCCCCCCGTCGTCGTCGTCGAGACCCTCAATGCACCCGCTGCCCCGCCTTCGCCCCGCTGTCCGGCGACAGCACAAACACCTCCGCCCCGCCCGGTCCCGCCGCACAAATCATCCCCTCGCTCGTCCCGAACTTCCCCATCGTCCGCGGCGCCAGGTTCGCACAGAAAATCACCAGCCTATTCACCAATCGCTCCGGCGTGTACGCCTTCTTGATCCCCGC
>JBEHXY010000003.1:0-32525 GCA_048498455.1 Planctomycetota bacterium
GGCCAGCGGATTGCCCAACCGCCGCACCGTGAATGCATGGCTTCAACGAGGCCGCGCCGGGTATGGCGCGGAGGGCGGTGCAACGCCATCGGCTTGTGCCTTCCACTGCATGCTTCAACGAGGCCGCGCCGGGTATGGCGCGGAGGGCCTCGAATAATTTGTCCACCTCAGGAACTTTGGACTGCTTCAACGAGGCCGCGCCGGGTATGGCGCGGAGGGGCAGTTCGTCCCAAATTCGCTTGGCAAGTGCATTTGTGTTTCAACAAACGAGCGACATGGGTCGCATAGGGGACGGCATCGGGGCGGGGCGACCACAAAATAGTCCTTAAGTATTGACTTGCCAAAGAGCTCGAGCGAATCCCCGAACAGACGCACCACCTGACCGCTCGCGACAAGTTCTGAACGAAAATGCAGCACGAACACCCCTCATCTCCAGACGAGGATGTATCATAGCAACGATGCATTGACAACGAAAAACAACCTACACGATCATGCTGCGCACCGGCGGATCGTAGGCTTTCCCCACCGCCTCCACGTGCACCGAGAGTTCATGTTCGCTCTTGCCCAGGTCCACGAACAAGACCTGGTCCTCCCCGCAATCGATCATCCCCGCCACCGACGCCTCCAGTGCCACCCGTTCCGCGATTGTCAATTGGCAGAAGAACACGCTGAACTGCGCGTGGTCGCCGTGGTCCTGCAGGGTGTTGAACACCTGCGTGCGCCGCTTGTCGTCGGCTATGTCGTACGTGATCAAAAAATGCCGCCGGCTCATCGCTTCACCGCGTCACAATGTTGCTGTACCGATCGATGTCACCGCGCAGCCAGCGCGACAGCAAGCGTGCTTGGAGCAGGATGGCGCTCCGCCACGAGCAGCGATAGCCAAACGCCGGATGGCTGATCATCTGGTCCAGACGCGCCTCATACGCCCGCAGCAGCCCCTTGCGCGCCGCATCGTTCATGCAACAGCCCGACGCCGCGATCGTGAAGCCCGACGTTCCCACCATCCCCGTGTTGATCGCGGTGATGACCGCCGAATCCGCGATGATCGGCCGCAGCGGCTCCATCATGTCCAGCGCCAGCGCCGGCCGCCCATGCCGCGGACGATGATAAAACCCCCAGAACGGATCCAGCCCCTCCGCCAGCAGCGCCACCGTGCATTCCTTCGCCAAAAGTGCGTAGGCGAAACTCAGCATCGCATTTACCGGGTCCTTCGGCGGGCGACGGTTCCGCGCGGCAAAATCCCAGCTCGCTTCCATGTCCCGCGGCCGCAGCATCGCGGAAAACTGCGAAAAATAACTCCGCGCCACGTTCCCCTCGAGCCCCAGCAGCGACTCCACGGACGCCGTCTTCTCCACCTGCGGCACCAAATCCTCCATGTCCCGCAGCGCCCGATCCACCTCCGGAGAGGTCGCGGCGTTCCGCCGAAGCTGCGTCCGCTGGTTCATCGCCTTGTCCTGCACGATGCCCCGGGCGAAGGTCAGCGATCGCTCCCGGTCCGCCGCCGCTGCAAACTGCGCCGCCCGGTCATAGGCGTTTTTCAGCGTGATCCCGTGGGCGGCTCCGTAAAACCACATTCCCGCGGAAAAGTACACCACGGGAATGTCCGCTTCCAGCAGCAAATGCACCGTTTGCGTCGACATTTGCACGTTTCCACACAGCACCACCTGGCTCACGTCCTTGGTGCCCACGCGCGTGAGTTCCTCCCCCTCCGCTTTTACCACAAGGCTTTCCCCCTTCTTGGACACGTACGCCCCCTGGTGCTGCACATACAGCGGCGTCGCCGTGGGCCGCGGCGGGAAGAGCCGCCGGATGCCCAGGTTGTCCACATCCTCTCCATGTCCGCGCGGCTTGGCGGGAATGGCCGCGTTTCCCGCCGCCGCGCGCATCGCAGCGATATCGCGCAGTGCCAAGGTTTCGTCAGGCATGCAGATTCCCGCGATCGAGCATCCCGCGCATTTGGGGCTGTCTTCCAGCGGATCGGGAATCACCGTCAGGTGTGTCGCCGCCTGGGTTTTGTTGATCAACTCGCGCGTCTGAAGCTCCAGTTCGCTTGTGAAGGGCACCGTCACCCGAACCCGTGATCCCGCGAAATACACCATCCCGTGGTCGCACTGGTATCCCTGTTCGCGCAGCAGCAGCCCCTGGGCCATCAACTGCACGCGCTGGGTGTCGTAGCAGCGCTCCGGGGTGTTGGGCACGCGCCCGCGCTTCGTTTCCACCGGCGCCGCCTCCTCGCCGTCGGTGCTCACCAGGTCCAGTTTCGCCGTCAGCCCCAGCTCCGAAGAGGCCAGCGACACCGACCGCGAAATGACCGGGGGCTCATCGCCCTGCTCCGCTTCCTTAGACTCCTTCCCCTTGACGCCGCTCGCCGCCGGCAGCACATGGTCCACGCGATCGACCCGCCGATGCACATGGCGCCCTTCGATCGTGTACTGATTGTCCGCCCACCGTCCCTCGACATACATCAGATGAAACCGCCGCGGGCAGTAGGTGTACTGGCCGACCATGTCCAGGGTGAGCGCGTCGTCGCCGGTGATCGAAACATTCGCAGGCATGATCAGGGCTCCTCACTATGGCCGTCGATGGCGACCGGATTTGCCAAGTACAGATTTTTCTTATACTCGATGCGACGAGCCCCGAAGCATGCGAACACGCCCATTTCCTGCGTCCATGTCCGCTGTTGGAGCAGACATCCGATCGCCTCTGCATTCAAAGCGGCACGCCACAGGGGCCACGTGAAATGTGTCTCGCCTTTGATCTCGCGAAATCCGGTTGTTCGCAAACCATCAGTCGTTGGGACAGACACCAGGAACGAAGTACCCACAAATGCGAGCGCATTTGCGGCGGCGACGGACCGGGTTTCCGTGCTGCCCGGGTCTGTAGACATGTGCGCTCCGGTGCGCATATCCAGCGGGTCCCAACGAAATGTGGGCTGGTCGAGGTCTTCATAGCGCCACGGCTCAAATAACGCTCCGCGGAGCCGCTCCGGCGTCGCGACCTGCACCAGCTTTTGGAAGTCTTTCAACAACAGCTTTCCCCCTTGGCCATTGCTGAAACTGAGCTGATTGGGAACGACGGTGCCTTTCTTCTCGGTCAAAATCGCGTTCGACCCAAACGCCGCCGCGAAGCGCAGCCGGCACTCGCTCTCCGCTTGGTAGCCCTCCTTGACGAACTGCTCGAAGCGGCTGCATTCAACCCCAATAATGTCGCCCAGCCCCGTCACACCCTCTTTGATGACCATCCGTAAACCATCACTCAGTTGCTGCGAAAACTCAGCCGGCGCCATCGGTTGCTGGGTATACAGCACCGCCCGAAATCCTTTCGTCCAGCCAAGCCCCGGTGACGCCGCGTCCACCATCCCGATCAGCCGCAACACCCCCAGCGCCGCCAGGAATCCCACCGGATTCGCCCCGTCGATCCCGCTCAGTTCCGTCGCATGAACCGTTTTCACCGTTCATCCTCCTGCTCGGCCACCGCACTTGCGTGTTGATCCGCGCATCGCAGCATCGATTCCAGGTACGCCAATCCCCACCAGCCATACCGCCGCGTCAACCCCCAGAACCGCTCCAGCACGCCGCTGTCGAGCCGGTGAGCCACGCCAGCAATTTCGGCTCGCGAACTCCGATCCTCAGCCCCCAGCCTTAGCCCCCCGATGGACACCGCTGGAGCCGCTTCATCCTCGACCACCGGCGCCAGCGGCCGCGCATATCCGTGATGCGCCGCTATCAAGTGCAATACCAAATCCCTCTCGCCATCCGCCAACTCCCCCGACCTCGCGGCCAATTGCATCGACAACATCTCATGCCGAAATCCCTCAGGCACCCCGAAATGCTGCCGCGCCTCCCGCTCTTTCCGGCCCGCAAACGTCCGCCCCGACTTTGCCAACAACTGCGTTTCTGTTCCCGCCCACCGCCGCCCCGCCAGATAGTTTTGAAACCGCCCATCGGCCTTCCCATAGTCATGCAGTTGCGCCGCCTCTACCATCAGCTTGGAAAGTTCCGGCGCCAGCACCGCCGACAACCAGCTCGCAGCCGCCTGGACCTCCCCGGTATGGTGCCACAGGAGCATCCGCTCATCCCCGCGCGATACCGACTCATCCCCTTCATCCGTCTCAAACGCCCAGTCCTCCACCAGTTCCTTCCGCTGCTTCCTCACCAGCAAATACTCCTTCTCCCCGTACGCCACCACGCGCGGTGGCTGCCACTCCCGCGATGCTCCCACCGCCAGCTTCCCTACTTCCTCCATCCATTCCCGTGCCAAGCGTTTTTCGCTGGAATCCGTCGGCATCGCTTCGATCCCCGCCCCCACCGCCGCCAACACCTCTTCAAGCTCCCGCTTTTCCCCCGCTTCCTTCTTGACGGTCGCCGCTTCTCCGAGCACTGCCGGAACGCGCAGCGCCACGGCCTGCTTCGTCTGCCAATATGCCCATTCGTATGCGTCCGCAGGCGTGTCCGCACGTGGACACAACGAGTCAAAGGATCCGTCTCCCGCTGACAAAACCACCACATCCTGCGGCCTGATTTTTGTCACCGCGCGAGGCGCATTCGATAATTCCCCCGCACGCCATATCCACACGCGAAGTGATGTTCCCCCAGCCGCCCCCTCCTTTTCCTCTGCCTCCACCCCTAGTTCCAAATCATCCCCCGCCTTCGGCTTGCCCCCGTTCAGATATTCCCGCAGCTCCCGCAACGGCAGCGTCAACATCTCCGCCGACACCGGCGGCATCTCCTCCAGCGCCCGCCGCTCCGCTTCCAGATCCCGCCTCATTCCTTCGAGTTCCGCCGCCACCTCCCGCCGCCAGATCACCCGCACATCCGGCCGCGCCCGCTCCCCCGGCAGCGGAATCCCGTGCAGAAACAACCCAACCTCCGGCTCCAACGCCGGCTTCGGAGAAGTCTGCGACCACAAATCCACGTACGCCGGCAGCATCAGCGGTGCACGCCGCCGCCGCCCCACCAGCGATGACATGCGCCCGGCCGCTTGGACCTCCGCTACCGCCGGAGCCATCGCCCCAATGCCCATGTCCACCACCGTTCCCCCGAGCGCCCGGAGCCAGTTCCAGGTTCGTGCCAGCGCGTTTCCGTAAATCGGATCGAGCGGCTTCTCATCATCTAGGTCGTCATCCGCCGGCACATCGTTCTTCCGCGCCAGGATTGCCGCAGCCGCCGGTTGGGGCTGGTCCCCCAGCCGGTTCAACCGCCCGAACCGCTGCCGCAGCGCGTCCAGGCTCGCACACTCCGTCAGCAGCGCGTCAAAGCTGAAATCCGCCCCCACCTCCAGGCACTGCGTGGTCACCACAACGATCGGCTTCTCCAACTTCTCCTTGCTGCCCGACTGCAGCTTCTTCTTATACGCCTCCACAAAACGATCCCGGTCCACCGGACGCCGGCGTCCGGTGACAAGTTGCACGTCCGCCTGCTCGGCGCTCAGCAGTTTGCCCAAGGCGTCGATGACCTGCACCGCGGTCGCCACGCGGTTCACCATTACCGCCACGCGCTGCCGCCCGTCACTCACGAATGCCGCCGCCCGCTGTGCCGCTTCCGCCACCAATTCGTCGGCAGACAAGGTCTCCCCCTTGCCTTTGCCGCTCTTGGTTGAAGCGATCACCAACTGCGCGGGCTTCGATGCGCGAATCCGTTTTTGCAAAACAGCATCGCCAAGCGCCTTCTCCCGTTCCTCCAACGCAGGAAACACCCGCCACTCGTTTTCCCCCGGCGGCGTCGCCGACATCACCACCAGCTTCAACGGCTTGTCCACCGGCTCATTCGCCCACGGCTTCCCGCGCAATCGCTCCACATACCTCACCGTCTCAATGAAGGGCTCCGCCAGGTGCGCCTCGTCCACGATGATCAAGCTGTCGTTCCCCGCCAGCGCCGCATGAATCGGCAACATCCGATCCCCCACCCCATACCCCCGAAAGAGCAACCGCGACCCCAATTGGTCGATCGTGCTGGTGATCACGGCAGGCTGCGCCGGATTCCGGGACCACGCCACCTGCCGCGGCGCCCCGCCACGCAGTCGCGCCACGCCCAGCGGTGTCAATCCTTGATCACTTCTCTTGTCCTCCGGCCACCCTGCCACCGCCAGCAGACTGTTCCGGACCCTGTGCAAAAGCCCTTCCTTCGCCCTCTGCAGTTGCTCCGCAATATCCTTCGCCCGCTCATACGCCTCATCCACCACAATCCGCCGATCCACCACAAACCAGATCCGCCGCGGTGTGGGTAATCCCATTGCCAGCGCAAAGATCGCCACGTCCATGCACGCCGTCTTGCCGCTCGCCGTCGGCAAATCGATCAGGTCCGGCCATCCCTCCGTCGCCACCCGCTCCATTAGCATCGTCTGCCACGAAAACGGCTTGTACCCATGCAACCCTTCGAAGAACCTTCCGAAATCCCCCAATGGCAGTTTTTCCGACATTGTCTTCATCACTCGCTCTCCCGCTTTTGATCCATCGGCCGCAGCAATCCATACCCCCGAAACCGCCCCGCTCCCACCAGCAGCGGCCCCACCACCGGCCGGTCAAACTCGATGACGACATGCGTATGCCGCCGCTCGCTTCCATCCTTGCGTTTCATCCGCGGAAAATCCCGTGCCGGCGGAACGCCCACAACCTCAGAAACTGCCGACACCCGCGCCTTCACCCCCACCTCCGCCCCCACCACGCGCCGCGCCGCCTCCTCCACCGAAGCACAGCATTCCGCCAGATACGCCGCCCGATCCTTCGCCTTCCCATGCTGGTCGTACACCAGCGGCGTCACGCTCGCCCAGCGCGTCGCCCCGTGCGGCGCCCCGGTCCACGCCTCCGCCTGCAATGCCGCACGCCAATCACCCAACGGTCCCTCGCGCACCAGCCGCCACTGCCCCAGCCCCGGATAACGCTGCCGGTCAAAACCCAGCCCAGATCCCTGGTGTTTCCCTTCATCCGCAATCGCCTCGATTGCTGCCAGCAGCAGCCGCTCATCAACCTCCGCCATCCCGCGCGGAAAGGCGATCCCCACCCCCAGCAAATGCCCGTTGGCATGTTCATGCCCCACGAACCCCAGCGGAAAACAGGCCACGTGCGCCCGCGTGGTCGCTCCGCCTCCCTCCCCATGCCCGCTGATCGACTCGGGCGCTCCCTTTGGACAGTGCTGCAGAATCGCCGCTCGCAGCGTCGCCGTCAGTGCCAGCGTCGTCTCCAATTGCAAATGACGAAACGTCGTCGCCGCCGGCTCCAGCCGCAGAATCTCCACGCGCTCGTCAAACACCGTCCGAGCCGCATCCGCCGGCGCGTCCATAACTTCCGAATACCCCTGTGACATCGAAATCACCGGCCGATACCGCGGCGGTGAACGGAACGCTGTTTCCAGCCGTTCCAGCGTCCCCGCCGTCTGGCTGACCACCCGCATCGTCATCGCCGGCCGCCGCTCGACCGGCTGCCACGTCTTCAGCCCCTCCCCCGGCCCCTCCGCCACCCACACCTGCGCCAGCGAACTGCTGTGCCCCAGCCGCCCCACCAGTGCGCACAGTACCGAGAGCGTCTCCCGATGCCCATCCACCCCCGGCGCCTCCGGCCAGTTGAAATAGAGGCTATCCTCCTCAGGCGCCAGCGCCACCCGCGGAAACAACCGCTCCGCCCGATGCCGCTTCAACACCGGAAGTGTCTGAATGGAACCCCCACGCCCCACCGCCTTCGCGTCGTTCATGGGCACGAACGCGGGCACCGCCTCGTTGACGATCGCGCGCCCGCTCACATGCACCGCCGGCGGTGGCAATCCCTCCAGCCACTCCAGCGCCGCCCGCTCGGCCTCCCCTCGTGCGCACTCGAAATGCGCCGCTGCCAGTGCCATATACAGCCGCGCCGGATGCGGCGGCCACTCCGGAACCGGATCCGTCTTCGACCGCGCCGTCCCGCACAGTCCGGTCAAAAATCTTACCGCGATCGTCAAAGACATGCTGCACCCCTTGGAAACCGACAGGATCCCACGGCCCCGCATCACCGGGACCACCGCTGCCTCGCTGGCGAGTGTCTATCAGTCTTCGCCCGCTTCGCTCACCGCCAGCTCCTGGCTCTTCCTCACAAGCTCCACCAACTGCTTCGACGGCGTCAGCACCACCGGTTCGGTCTCCCACGGCAGCCCCGCCTTCTTCGCCGCCGCTATCGCATCCTTCAGCAACTTCACGGCCGCCTCCCGATCGAGCGCATAACCCACCGGCGCCTGCCCCGGCACCGCCAGCAGCTCCCACGCCATCGGCCCCTCCGGAAACAGCAAACACCGCGACCGCAAATCCATCCCCGCCCCAAACGCCATCGCCGCCGAACACAGCCCCAGCGCCGCCAGCACCGCCCGCGCTGCCACGTTCACCTCCTCCGACGCCTTCCCCTCCTGCCTAAGCGGAAACCGCAGCCGCCGAAGCTGAATCAGCGACAACGTCGTCGTCTGCTCCGCATACTCCACCGTCACGCCGCCGTTGTCCGATTCAAACGGCACGCTCCCATGATTGATCTCCGCGGGCGAAAGCGTCCCCTTCGCCTTCGGGTCCGCCGCGACCTTCCACTGCGTCGGCGATTCCCGCTGCACCTTTACTGCCGCGCGGCTCCCCAGCGGATCCCGCCGAATCCCGTGATTCTTGTCCACCGTCTCCACGTTCATCCCCACGACCTCCGATACGATCGCCCGCTCAAACTTCGTGCCCAATCCCCCCTTGGGCCCCGTCGAATCCCACATCCCAAACAAGAGTGCCTGCGGGCACAACCGAAACAGCGGCGTCGCAAACCCAGCCCCCGCCATATCGATCTCCTTCCCGACCGCCGACGCCCGAAACGGCTTCTTCTCAAACTCGCTGTCACGCAAAATCGCATCCGCAATCCGATGCGGCGCCTGCAAACTGCTCACACGCCCCACTGGCTCAAGCAATTTGGCATCCGAAAAATCCACCACCACCAGCGGCATCCCCACTTCGCCGCCCTCCACCGCCTCCTGCAACGCCTCCTCCATGCGGTTCGCCTGGCTCTGCACGCTGTCCAGCACGACGCACTTCACTGCCTCCTCCCGCCCCGGCACGCGCCGCTGCTCCACCGCGTACACCGCCCCCGCATACGTCGGCGGAAACACCTTGTCCCCCGCCCCGCCGGCCGGCTGCAACCGCCGCCGACACCGAAACGCCGCCCCTTCCCGCACCGCCTTCGCCAACACCTCATACGTCAACACCGTACCCTGCGTTTCCGCCATGACGATCTCCTAAAAAGCGGCGCAACGCCGCGGTTCCATCTGCTTTCCTATTCCCACACAAGGCACCTTGTGCGACACACTTTCACAAGATGTTCTTCACTCCACCATCCGCAACTTGCACGGCGTCGGATCGATGCTCACCTGCAGCGCCCGCCCCAGCGTCGTCAGGCTCACCACCGCCTGGCCCGGCGCCAGCGCCGGGACCCGCGCCCACAGGCTGTCGTCGATCCCCCCGATCGACCGCCGCAGCCGCGTGATCACGTTGGCGTCCCCGATCTTGTGCAAAATCCAATTATTGATCAGCCCCAGCACTTCGTCCGGCAAGTGCTGCGGCAACTGCGTGATGAACGCCATCCCGAACCGCCGCTTCCGCCCGCGCCGCGCAATCCGCGCCACTTGCTGGAAAAGCACCGGCATCTGCTTGATCCGCTGCGCCGACAGAAACTCATGCGCCTCCTCAATGCAGACCAGCACCGACGGCGGAGCCTCCCCCTTCTCCACCGCCCGCTCGTAATTTTCCTCCTGTGCCCCCTGCAGTCCCCGCAGCAAATCGGCGATCACTAGGTTGTTGATCTGCGGCGAATCCGTGTCGCTCAAATCCAAAATCGTCACCCGCCCCGGTCGCAACAGCAGCGGATACTCCAGCGGCTTGGCCTCGCGGTCATTCAGCGAATCCTTCACCTCCGAATCAAAAATCCCCAGCCGCACGATTCTCCCCAGTTTTCCCACCACCGCCATCCAGGGAAACTTATTCTGCGGCACGTCCTTGTGCTCGCCCACGATCCCAACCACCTCGTCCTCCCGCCCGCGCAACTCCCGGCTCGTCAGCCGCACCTCCCCCTTCTCTTTCTCCTTTCCCACCCCGGCCGTGATCGCCCGCACCACGTCATACAGCAGCGGCAGGGTCATCTTCGGATACCCCTCCTCCATCTCGTCGAGCTCCACCTGCCGCACCCGCTCCTCTGGCGACACCGGCCAGATCTTCAGCCGCTCCATCACCACCTTGGCGATGTCATACGCTTTCAAAAACCGCTGCTCCTGCGCCTCATTAAGTTCCAGAATCTCCGCCACCGCAAAAGGCGAAAGCGTCTCAAAACGCAGCGAAAACGGCCTCCGATGCGGATGCCCCGGATTCGCCGACTTCCGCCCGATCAGGTGATAAATGACGCTCTCCCGCACCCCCGCCGGCCGCAAGCCCCGCCGCGCCAGCGCCTCCACCATCCCCTTGTCATTCGTCGGCTCGTTGATGTGCGTGTACTCCCCCTCCGTGTCAATCAGCACCACCGCAATCCCCTCCGCCAGCGCCCGCGCGATCAGCCCGGACACCGTCGTCGACTTCCCGCCTCCCGTCGTCCCCAGCACCCCCAGGTGCCGCGGAAACAGCCCCTTCGCTTTCGCCGGCACCACTACTGGCAAATCCTCGAAGCCGTCCGCCAGCCCCAGCCGCAAATTCCCCTCCAGCTTCAGCACCTCCGCGGTCTGATGGGCATCCAGCGCGAACACCGGACTATTGGGCTTCGGCCGCCGCCGCCGTGGCACCACCGCCCCGCCCCCCAGCTTCTCCCCGATCAGCTGGATCTGTACGCGCCCATGATGTTTGGGCAGCAGCAATCCCCCCTTGGCCAACGACACCACCATCGGCGTCGCATCCGCGCGCAGCCCGTCCGGCTCCGCAAACGGCCCCGCCACTACCGCCCCCAGATACACCCGCCCATCCTTGCTGGCGATCCGCACCAGCGCCTGGCTCGTGAGAGAATCAATCATCCCCATCGGCAAAATCGCCGTCACCGTCCCATCCTCGCTCGAGGCCGAATCAAACATCGTCCGCCCCACCGCCCCCTCCTCGCCCGCCGGCGGCACAAACGGCCCGCCCGGCACCCGCCCCGCATCCGCATCAATCGCCGCCAGCGCTTCTTTCGGTGTCGGCATCGCCGCCCCATCGTCCTCCGCCTCTTCATGCTCCTTGACCACCATGGCATCCTCCACTCGTTATACGCACAAACTCACCGTGTCCTGCGCTCCGACATGTACCGAAATGGTGCCCCCGCCTCCGAATACGCCACCTGCATCGATGCCGTAAACGCATCCATTCCGAATGTCGCCTTGCAAAGGTTGTCCGCCAGATCGATCAGCATCGGAAAACCGCGATGCTCCTGCAGCACGCTATCTGCCAGCGCAATCAGCGCCGCTTCATGGGCATGGTCCACATGCGCATAGAATGCCTGGCACGGGCTGAATCGCGACGCCCGATACAGCCCCCGCACAATCTTCGGCCCGCACTCGCGGATGAACGCATCCAGTTGATCTTTGATCGGCCCCCACCCCTCGCCGCGATAATGCCCCCCGGCAACCTCCCCCAGGAACTGCTCGTGCGTCTCCAGGATCGCATATTCCAGCGGCTGAAGGGCATTGCCGATGGTCAGCCACTGCCGCCCCTTGAAACTCGAAGGCACGAACACAAACCGCTCAAGCTCCACCATCCGGCGAAACATGCGGATGCTCATTGCCGCAAGCTGCGCCATCCCGGACCCCGTCAACAGCTCATACGGCGTGGGATTCCCATGCCCCATCCGCCACACCGCGTTCGAACGGTCCATCAGCACCGCACGCTCCGCATACGCCATGATCCCCCGCCGCGCAAGGTCGCTCAGCCGGTCACGCGCCGCCGCTTCATCAACCGCCGATCGCCGCCGCCGCCGTTCGAGGAGGGCATACAATGCATTCACCGGATCTCTCCCCTGACCCCGCAGATCCCGCCGAAACAACCGATGCACCCACGACCCCTGATCCCCCTGGTACCCCGTCAAACACACCCCGATCTGCGTGATCGTCACCGGCAGCGTGTCATGCGCCGCCACGATCCCGTCACACGCCTCCACCCCTCCGTTGAACAGCAATTTCTGGTGAACCCCCTCTACCTGTTCGACCTTTGCCCTCCACACCCCCGCGCACGCCAAGCCCTGCCGCTCGCGCAATTGTGGAAAAATTTTCTCCCGAATCTTTTTCTGCCAATCCCCCTCCTTCCGCACTGCCTCCGCCACCTCCGCCTCCAGCCGCCCATACAACGCCGCCAAGTCCCCCCCCGCACGCCACGTGTCCAGGTCCAGCGCCCGCTCCAGCGGCTCGTCAAACTCCCTGCTGAAATCGTCCCCGCCCATCGACGGTCTCGAATCAGGCACGCCGCCGCCCAGACTGCCCTCCTCACCCTCCTGCATGTCATCCGACTCGCTCACCGTCCAGCTCCTGTGGTGACAAGATGCTTACGCGCCCAACCACTCCCGCATCGATTGCTCTTTTCGCCCACTTTCCCTCAAAAACGCCCCATACGCCCGCGCCGCTGCCTGCGGCAACCCAAACGCCGCCCGCAACACTTCGCCCGCCTCCGCACCCGCATTCCCGATCCGCCGCCGCGCCTCCTCCGCCGGCGCCAAAAGCTCCAGCGCCAACCGATCCGCCGCATCCTCTGCCGCCAGCACCCGCGCGCTCACGATGGATTCGTCCGGCCCACGCTCCATCAGGTGCTCCTGTCCCCCCACCTTCACCCCTGCAAACAACGCATTGAGCCGTTCCTCAGCCGTGGCCGGCCGGAGCCCATCCAGCGCCGGCGCAACCCCCGGCCCCAGCGCCGCAATCACCCGTTCCCGCGGCCACCAGTAGTCCATCAGGAAATGCGCAAGCTCGTGCGCCAGCGAATACCGCCTCTCGTCCGCCCCGTCCGCCGCATCCAGGAAAATCACTCCCCACCCGTTGCGCGCCACCATGCATGCCCGCAGCTTTCGCCCCGCGACATGCGCATCCCCAAAGCCCGCCACGCGCGCCGCCGCCAGCCACCCCTGCACCGCGCCTCCGTCCAGCCATGACCGCATATGAATCGCCACTGGCAACGACGACAGCGTCGCTGTCTCGAGGTCTCGCGGAAACGGTCCTCCTTGCCTGCCAGCTTCCAGAACCGCGCCGCGTGCATTGCCACCTCATACTCCGTCACGTCCCACCTCCTTTCTCCCCGGAACTTAAATCCCCGCCTTTCTCACCTGTTTGCCGGTCCCGCGCTGCCATCAACCATCCTCCGCCGGCAATGCCCTCGCCCAGCGCTACCACCGCCGCAACCTCTTTCACTACCCGCCCAAGCGCCGCCGCATCACACGGACCCGCCGCCGCGATCGCCTCCACGTCCTCCCGAAACGTGCCGCCTTCTTTGCCGGCCAATCCCTCACTTCGCGGCATAAAACACATCGCCAACGGCACAATTGCCCTAGCCTCGCACCCCAGCGCCCCCGCCAATTGCTCCTCCGACATTCCATGTATTCCCCGATAAACCCCAAGGGCATGCCCCAGAAACCGCCGATCCCCCGCGAGTTGATCCGCCGCCCGGCGGAACGCTCGCTCCATCGCCCGCGCTTCCCCAGCCCGCTCAGTCTGATCGTTTCCTTCATCCGCTTTCATGCCACTGATCTCCCAGCCGCCGAATCTGTTTGCTGATCCGATCCTTGCACCGCTTCACTTGATCTCGTTGCTCTTCGATGGGCAAATGCCCGATGTGCATGGTCTCTGCATAAACCTCAGTCCTCCGTTCATCCGCCAGCATCAATCGCAGCACCTGCAGGTCTACCTCAGAGTTAAACAGGGCCTCTGCCCGCACAAGAAATTCCTTATTCTCAGCGATCGCCGCCGGATCGTGCCGCCCTTCATCCCCCTTATTCCCATCCGCTTGGGAAAGTTCGACAGCCGCCCCCAAAATTCTTCCGTCCCCGCGCTGGGCCTTCGCCAGTGCATTTCGGAAGTCCCCCTCAGCCGCCATCTTCAAGAATCCCCAAAGCGATTTTCCTCGGTGCGGGTCATACAAGCCGGGTTTCCCAAGAAGCGATAAGACAGCATCGGTGGGCTGTCCACAACCAGATCGTCGTCAGCGCGAGCCCCGAATCGCGTCGCCAAATGCCGAAAGAGTGCGGGAAGCGCGATAGTTAGCAGATGGACCCCACCGGCGGGCTGGCCTTCAACCACTCCCTTGAATGCTTCCATCAGGGCCACTTGGTCAATTGCTCCCGCCTTCTCCACGAGTCGCTCCATCAGGGCTTTTGAAAAATAACTACCACTTCACGACGCATCCGCCCCGCCACAGGATTGGACCGCGCCAGCTTCCCTGGTGGTGGCAGGCTCCGCCATCCGGCCGGCAAACTTCGAACCGCGTGTCCTACCATCGTCAGTCCGTGCTGGACTCCCAAAGCCTCCACCACCTCCGCCTCATCCGACCGACTCTTATTGATTACCGTCGGTCCCAACACCATTGCTGCCAGCCCCCCTGAGCGCAGCACCCTCGACACTTCCGACAGACTGTGCCCCAAATCCGAAAGATACCTCCGAACCAGGGCCTGCCTCCGACCCTCCTCCAACCGTCGCTTCAGCCGCAGTTCCAATTCCGTCGGCAACCCGTCGCGCGTCCACAAGCCGCGCTCCGACCCGATGAGGCTTCCGCGCAGCTCCCGGAGTCCTTTCAGCGAATGGCCCATCCAGACAAGCGAGAATCTGTGCCCCCGCAAATAGTCGATCGCATTGAGACACGGGGGAGAGGTCAGCACCAGATCCACCCGCCCGCTCGCAATGGGCAGGTTCCGCGCGTCGCCTTGCATCACCATGGCCGGAAGACCCGCGGGCGCTGCAAACGAGCGGCGAGCGATGACCGCGGTAAACCGCTTCTCCCATAAAGCGAAGGGCGTCGACAACTCCCGGCCCTTGACCTTGTGCGGCCGGGAACGCGCAATATCTAGGGCGTACGAAACGCCCGCGCTCTTGGCGATGATCAACGACGAAAACGCGACCTCCGAGAGAGTTCGCACGGCATCCGCGGGCTCCTCGCGTATGGCGATTCGCAGCGCGTCGAGCTCATCTCTCGCCCCCCTTGGAAACCAATACGACAGAAACGTTCGAAGTTCAGCCGGGTGCCTGCCTTTACCAGATTTTAGTCGCGGAACCTCCTCCTTCATCACCTGCTTGGCCCGGGTCAAGATCCGCTTACCGGCCAGAAGGATATCGTCGGGCCAGTGATCGTTCACACTTACGCGGCTGACGAGCAATGCCAAGGGATCTCGATCGATTCCCACGCCAACCCGGCCCAGAAATTTTGCCGCCACCACCGTTGTCCCCGACCCACACATCGGATCCAGCACGACATCACCCGGCCGGCTCAAGGCCTCGATGATCGCACGGGCCAGCGATTGGGGCATACGTGCGGGAAAAGGATGAACCCTCGCCCCATCCCGGTCCTGCCCCACCGCTCCCGCATCGATCGCACGCAAGAGCGTTTGTGCGGCGGAGCGAAACTCGGCTGCATCAAACGACATACCCGGCACGGATCGCTCCCAGCGCGCAAAGCTGATCGGCTTGCTCATTTGGAATTAGCTGCCCCCACTGACGTAACGCGCTCGCCAGCGAAGGTAATTCCTATGGCCGGGGGGAATATATGCGAAATGTTTGAAAAATTCGGCGATTTTTCGTGACTTCCATAGCGGCGATGCGGGTAGTAGACTTTGATCACTTATACTAATCGTTGGTTTCTGCACTATTTGCCAGCGATGACTTTGTCGACTTCACCATTGTCACCACGCCAGACGCGGTGAGCGTGGCCTTGTTGGCGGCCGGCACGTCGCTTCTCATGGGCCGGATAAAGTCAAAGACCTTGAGCGCTTAGCGGGTGGGTGCTGAATATCTAAATCGCGAGCGCGGACGAATTATAGAATGAAATTGTTGCACATTGGCGGCTGTCGTATCGGAGCAGGGCGCGTCTGTGGTGAGAGTCTGACAATAGTTGCTCACCACCAACGTGAACTGCAGCAATGGGCGTCCCTCCAATTGGTCGCGCGTCAAGGATGTCCAGTCCCACGCACCCTCACGGCCCGCCATCCTGCCCGCGCTTCTCGTTTCTCCTCACCGCTTGCGAATCTTCCCTGATGAGCTTGCGAAAGCCTAGGCACATTTGCATACTGCTGCTCCTGTTGATTCTACAGAATCATCTATTTACATCCAAACGAATAAGGCCGACAACATACTCCATCGCTCCCCATGGCCGGCCCCGTCTACATCGGCCTCGTCGCCACCTCCGGCTTCCGCGCGAAATGGGCTGCGGCAGCGGCATGACCTGCTGGCGTCGCCTGCGCGATTGGAACAAGCGCGGCGTATGGAAGCGTCTGCACGAGGTGCTGCTGAACAAACTCCAGGCGGCCAACAAAATCGAATGGTCGCGGGCGGTGATCGATTCCACCTCCATACGCGCGATGCAGCGGGGAAAAAAACGGGACCGAGCCCCGTGGACCGCCGTAAATACGGCTCCAAACACCATCTCTTGGTCGATGGCAAGGGACGCGTGCCCCTGGCGTTCTCGGTCACGCCGGCCAATCGCCACGACGTGACCCAACTTCTTCCGCTGGTGGAGGGAGTGCCGATGGTCAAGGGGAAGATCGGCCAGCCGCGGCATCGGCCGGGAATTCTCCTGGGCGATCGGAGATACGATTCTGATCCGCACCGGCAGGCCCTTCGGGAAAGAGGCATTCGTCCTCCGATCGCCCGGCGGCGCACCGCCAACGGCAGCGGCCTGGGCATTTATCGCTGGGTGGTCGAGCGGGCTGAGAGTTGGGTGCACAAGTACCGTCGCCTCAAGCTGCGGTATGAACGTCGTGACGACATCCACGAGGCCTTCGTCGCTCTGGCTTGTGCGCTTATCTGTCATAATTGCCTGCTGGATCCATTTTGTTAGGAACTCTAATAGTGTCTCCGTACTTTCTTTGTTGCGCCACCGGTTAGTGTCATCAGAGGCATATGCCTATTGGCAACCCGACGGGATGAACAAAGCGGTCGCAGTTTGGTCCGAGTGGGCTCCTGGCAGAGGAGTTTGAGAATGGCGGACCGGGATATAGTATGAGCGAAGACAGTAGTCGTTATGGCGGGTTGGTACACGGGAATTTGACCTTCGTCGCTTTTCAAAGTCACGGTTAGTGTTGCCCTGCGTCTTGCCGTGGGCGAACGCATTCAAGAGTTCTCTGCCCCACCGGTTCCCCCAGTCGTAGCGCGTGGCGTGTGAGCGGTGCGGGGATGTGGGAGGTGGTACCCGCCCTCCGGGTGTGTGAACACCGTGAGCCGTGAGGCCGGGGGCGGGTGTCGGGGGTTGAACCATCAGGCTTAACAACCAGCAGCGCGCTTAACCAAGCCGTGAGGCTGAAAGCGTTCCCTTCTCCGCCAGGGGAAGGGCGCCGGGAGGGGGTACAACAGCCAAGCTGGCGGGGGACAAGGGTTACAGCTACCGCACGGTTCGTCGCTGGCTCCATCGCTACGGCATCCAGGCGGTGATTCCGCTCAAGGAAAACCAGAAGGGCAAGCCGGGCAGACCCGCGGACTTCGACCGGGAAGCCTACCGCCAACGCAACGTGGTCGAACGCTGCGTCGGCTGGTTCAAGGAGTGTCGGGCGCTATGCACCCGCTTCGACAAGCTCGCCGTCAACTTCCTGGCCATGTTCAAGCTGGCCATGATCCGGAAATACTTGAAAATGCAGTCGTCAGACAGGCCCTAGGCACCCGAGTGGCAACCGCCGTTCGCTTGACGGACGTGCCTCCCGGTCTCCCTTCGCTACCTTGGGATATTTCAAGTCAGCTCCACACGTCGCCCGGCGGGAGTTGTTGCCACAATTCGCTTCTGCTCGCGATGGAACTGCACAGTGCAAGCCGACTGCGTCTGCGACACCAGCGTTGTTCCTGAGCCCATTTTAATCGACGTCCCGGAGAACAACGTCTCGCGGCAGAGGATTTCGCCTCCACCTTCCAGCGTCCAGGATGCATCCAAATCCCGATATCGTTGCTCCTGCTCCCGCGCTTGTGCACTCAGCACGATGTGCCGTTTGACAACAGCACACAGGGCTTGGCGTTCAACGCTCGAGAGTTTTAGCAAATCCGGCCGAGCGTGCCTGAACTGCTCGATCACCTTTTCCAGCGCCACAATCATCTGCCGCAGTCCTGCGGCCTGCTGCTCGTGCTCCCCAAGCTGCTGCAGGATCTTCCAGTCATGGCCGACGGATACCCGCGTAGCCACCCCGGCCGCATTGCCCAGACACTTCACCTGGATACAACTTCCAGCCCGCAGGTCCCCTCCAAAAACAACACCCTTCCCCATGTCCACCGCCACCTGTTTGCCCGCTGTCAGCCGAGAATGGAGCACCGCGTGCCGAACCAGAATGTCACCCTCGCAGTAGACGGTCGCATTTTCCACGTATCGCACATCCACGACGGTCTTGGCCGAGATGAATCCGCAACCTCGCCCCGCCAGCCCCTGTTTCACCCGCACGGCACCGCCCGAGGAAACAACCGTCGCGCCTTCGACGCCCGCCTCCACTTCAATATCCTCGGTCGCGACCACGCGGGCTCCGTCCTTCACGGTCCCTTTGATTACCACCGTGCCCTCGAACTCGATGGCTTTGTCGTTCACCGTTAGGTCCCCTGGCCATACGAGATGCCGCCGAACCTCCAGACTTTGTCCGTCAAAGGTTGCCAGACCATCAACCGTTGCGACGAATGTCGCTGTGATTGCATCGAAGACGACCCCCGCCAGCATCGACAGAGCCGCCACTTTCCCGCACGGTGCCGGGATTTCCTCTCCCAAGACATTGATGCCCGAAGTGCCCGGGGACGCCGGCACGATACGGGCAAGCACCTCCCCTTTTCGCGTCATCCATTCCTTGGCCCGGCGTCCGCCCCTTTGCAGCAGAAGCTGTCCTGGCACAGGCACAATGCTGCCATCCTTGCCCCCAACCGGCGAGCGTCCCGCCGCGATTTGTGAACGCTGCGAGGCACGCCCCGTTTTCAAAACCTCGCCGGTGATCGCCGTGATCGCTTCCATATCAACGCCTTGGACCACGCCTATCGCACGGAGCTTCGAAATCACGTCTGAGGTGGTGATGAACTTCCCGCCACCCTCCCCCGGCGTCACGCATAGGTACGCAGCCATCCGGTCTTCGCGGATGCTCCCCGATCACCACCACTTCCAAGGCCTCGCGGATGCCCCGGCGTTCCGCTTCCACCCGCGCCATCTCGCCAAAGACGGTGCTGTTGTTCATCGTGGCCACATAGCTGGTCACCAGCCGCCTGGGCACCGGCGCTTCCCCAGGAGCCTCAGAGGCCTGCTTGATGTACGAACTGATCGTGGCCACCTTGTCCTCGCGATACCGGCTCTGGGTCAGGGGATCCTTGTCCCTTTCCTGCACCCGGCCTCCATCCATCCCCACCGCCAGCAGCTGGGCCGCATTCTCCGGACCCCTTGGCCTGTGGCCTTGTGCTCCCTTGTGATACAAAGCCCGTTGGGCCTCCAGCAGCACACTCACCTTGCGGCCATAGTGCTCCGCCCACCGCTGAATCTGCTTGCCGTCATAAGCGGTGCCCCAGTCCGCATTGAGGCTCTCGGCCGCCCTGTCAAACGACGCCTGATCCACCCCCTCCCGGCTCACCCGCTCCGCCGCACGCGGCGTCAGATGCACCTGGGGATCCAACTCCCACCGGCTTTCCTGAGGGGGAAAAAGACCGGCCACACGACCGGCATCGCGCCACCTGCCGCGGCAGCACCACCACGCCATGCTTGCTTTGCCTTTCCCTCTGGCCGTGGGCCTCCAGCCACCGGGTGCTGGCGCTTTGACAGTGCGGGCATGCCCCCGGCTCAGCGAGTTCGCTGGCGTCCGACAAACGCGCCAGCTCCTCCATAAACGCCGCGGTCATTTCCCGGTCGAACTCGTCGGCCATCGCCTCCCACTGCCGGAACTTCCCATCCGCCACCGGCTGGCTCTCATCGGCCGGCAAATACTTCTCCCGCAACCGCTCATATACCCCGTCCAGCCGCTCCCGTGCCTCCTGACGCCTGCTTTTCATGGCCTGCACTCCTTGCGCTTCCACTGCGCCTCCGTTCCCGAGACGCACACCTATCAGTTTACCAACCCCCACCCGCATAACGTGTCACGCACCCGTCAGCGCTCCAGGCGACGTGCCCTGCGGATTTTCTGCCTGGCTGCGATCGTCGTTACCATGATGATGATGGGTGTAAGCCAGTGCGTGGTCTTGAGCATCGACGGCCACGGCCATCACTTCGTGGCGGCTGTCACTGCCGCTGCGTATATTTCGAACCCGACCCGGATCGATCCGTTCCACTTCCAATCGAGTTGAGTGGAATTCGAATTTTTCGTTCTCGCACCTGTTGTACGCACCCAAGCTTAGCCGCTTGGGTATTTCCCGGATTGTCCTCGTCCCATGGTGGCTCCTCATCCTCTTGGAGGGCGCGTTCACCTGGGAATTTGGATGCTGACGCGGACACCGCGAACCAAAACTGCTTTTCCTGTGGTCACCGGCGCGGCTTTTTGAAACAGATTGGCCCTCCGACGCATGGTCACACGTCGAACGAATTATTCCACCCCTGAATTATCGCCGGCCAGGCCCACTGGTGGTCATAGAGGCCCGGACAAGTACAAACCACCTTGTCTGGGCCTCTGAGACTTCCTCTTTTATGTTTTCATATTCACCAGGAACTGCGCGGATTCAGTGGTTGGAAGCATGTCGGCGTCATACATATTTCCGCCCGCGTAAGGACCTGTATTGTTTACGTTGGCATTTTGTGAGGCGGAGAAGTACGCGTAATACTTCTGCGACACGCTCAGGGATTCGTTGTTGAAACCGAACGTGCGAGAATAGCTGCCAGCGCCAAAAGCCGCGCCATCAGCTGTGCTCAGACTCGTGGCGACAAGATTCGTCGGTGAGCCGATGTCATCTTCGCTGGCAAGCGAAGCGGAGTAGAGAAAACACGTTTCCGCACGCTGATCTGGGTCGGAACTTAAGTAACCTAGAACGAGGCTCACCAACTGAGCCTCGGTGGAGGTCCCCGGGCTTCCCGATCCGCCGGGCCCTGCTACGTTGGGAGTAAAGCTCTGCCCCAACATTGGAGCAGTGTGGTTGCGCGTGACAGATCCAACAGAGAAATTCGACATGGCTTCTCCTTAGATAAAGCAACAAGGGCTCCCAACGCGACGCGCTGGTCAAGCCCGTTCGCCATGATATTAGGTTTTTGTTCGGTATGCAAGATTTATCTTTGCCGATTTTGCAAACAGCGTTCCGGCAACGAGTTAAACGCGATTCAATTGAGTTTTGAGAAATCCATGACTTGCGCCCCCGTCCCTTGGCGGACTGTCAGGACTTTGCCTCCGCCGGCTTCTAGAGCCCCTCCAATCGAAATCGGGATTTGTCGAACGAGGCGCCCATCCGCGGTATATACGCAGAGATTCCTCGCCTCCAGACAGAAAACGAGATCTCCGCTGGAGCCGACGCTCGTGATACGACCAGGGGGTAAAGTCATGGGACCGAGGTATTCCCCACTGCGCGCGGACCAACGTGAGAGGATCCCAAATGCGTCGAGGGTGACAACCAATGTCGTATCGGCCACAAACGCTGCACCATGGAGAGTGGATCCGGTAGGATGAATATGGGAGAGCCTCTGGGGTTGATCGCTCGTCGTCCAGACCTCTACGTCTTGGGGGCCCGCGATGAGCATCAATTCTTTGGTGTCAGAAAACTTCGCAAAGTTGGCCGCCGAGACGTTCAGGAGGTGAGAAGCCCAGTTACCATCACCGCTCTTGACCCAAAAAGCAGGGCGTTCGTCGCCGCTGCAACTGATGGCCATTTTGCCTGAGGGCGCCATCGCAACTCTTTTTGCATTCGACGCCTTCCCGGCAAGCAGGGTGAACCGCCCGCCTGTCATGTTCCAAAATTGGGTGTGATGGTCCGCAGTGCAGGCCACAAGAGATGATCCTGTGCGATCGAGACTTACATCGACAAAGGGCTCATCGGCATTGATTGTCGCAATGCCGCGTCCTGAGGTCGTGTCCACGAGCTCGATCTGTGAGCCCGCTGGAATTGCAGCGATTCGACCGTCACTGCTGATGGCAGCCAGGCCGCTGGGTGGGCTGGGAAGTTCGATATTTCGCATGCAACGAGCCGAGCGATCCTGCCAAAGCGTGGAGGAGAGCGAACTGTCCTCCACAAAGATCAGATCGCCACCCGCAGTAATCCGTTTGGGCGCCTTGGAAGGTATTCGCACGGCAATCTCTCCGGATTGCTTCACCAATTCCACGAGTCCCGATGAGCGGTCAAAACGAAAAACGGCATTCGGAGGAGACCCGAAGCCGGGCACGTGCAGCGGTCCCGCGAGCGTGGCCACAACCTGCGAGCCAGTGGGCGTCCAGAATTCGATCTTGCTTGAAGCGTCCTTCACCACCCAATCACCGTTTTCGCCAAAAGCAAGGTTGTCGCCTGCGCTCCGTGGAAAATGCCCAGTTCGTTCGAGTTTCCACGCAGGCAGCGACGCATGGTAAACGGTCCCATCGTTGGCGATGGTCCACAATCGATCAAGCTCGTCAAATCCAGCGATAGGGCCAAGTTGCTCGTGCTCGAGGTGGACGACGGGAAACCGGCCGTTCGTGGGGACCACGACCAGTTGTCCATCCGTTGTAAAGGCGCAAAACTCATCCCGCCCGACCGCCAGGAGGCCGGGGCTCAGTGACAAGCTCTCACGGCGTAGCACTTCGCCCGTTTTGGTTTGCAAAACCGTGAATGCTGTTGTGGAGAGGACCGCCACTTGCGTTGAATCCCGCGAAAAGGCCACCCGCTCTGATTCCGCATCGACGTGCGCCTGCCAGAGCAACGTTCCCGCAGTCGCATCCTCGACGACGAGACTCCCCTCCGATGTCAGGACGCTCAGCAGGGATCCATCACGCGAAAGTGCCACGCACTTTGGCGCCCTTCGAATATCCAAAGTCCGCAAGGGAAAAGCTGTATGGGCGTCGAGTTCCCAGAGTCCAAGAGCCGCCGGTAGGGGGGATGCATGCGACTGCACGAAAATATCTCTCGCCGACACGTACAGATTTCGGGCTCGGGTGACGTTACCCGCGGTCAAGCACATGTCCGCTTGGGCCACCTGTGCTTCTGCAAGCTGAATCTGTGCGAGACGTTCGTGCACTCTTGCGCTTTTGGCTTCGTGTAGAGCGATTCCCATACCTGCTGCAAGCGAAACGACGATCAAGCTCGTGCTGAGCGCAAGATAGCGATGGCGTCGGAGCAATCGGCTTGCACGATACGCAGCTGTTGAACGGCGTGCGGCAATCGGGCGGTTGTCCATGAAGCGCCGCAGATCATCTGCCAGCGCAGCTGCCGAGGCATACCGGCGGTGCGGCTCCTTGGCCATCGCCTTCCCGACGATCATCTCGACGTCGCGATTGACCCAGGGACAGACCGATCGAAGCGCGGGGGCATCCTCCTCCTGAATCATCCGCGAGGCTTCCAGCATGGAATGACCCGAGAGGTCGACAGGGCGCCTGCCGGCCAGCACCTCGTACAAAAGCACCCCCAGAGAATACACGTCCGCTCGTTCATCGAGGCGGCTCCCCTTTGCCTGCTCAGGGCTCATGTAGTCGGGTGTACCTAGGAATTGGCCCATCTCGGTCAAATCGGGCGTGTCGTAGCGCTGTGTGAGCAGGGCCCCCAGCCCAAAATCCAGTATCTTGGCGCGCCCAGCCTCATCCACCAGCACGTTGGCCGGTTTGAGGTCCCTGTGGATGATGCCTTCCCCGTGGGCATAGGCAACAGCGTCGCAGATCTCAATGGCCACGCGAAGGCGCTGTGCGGGGGGTTTCCCGCGAACGAACGATGTCACAGGTACGCCCGAGACCAGTTCCATCGCCAAAAAGGGAGACGCGCCGCCCGGCCCGATCATGGTTCCAGCTGTATACAAACGGGCAATCGCCGGATGCTGAAGCCTGGCAAGGATCTGGATCTCGCGGTTGAATCGGGCCGCTGCCTTTGCCTGCCAGATGGTGGGCCGCATCACCTTCAGGGCTACCACACGCTCGGGGTATTCCTGGATCGCCTTATAAACCATCCCCATGCCCCCCTCACCCAGCAACTCACAGATCCGGAAGTTCACGACCTCCGGCAGCCCGTCACGCGAGCCTGACCCACGGACCTCGCCTTGAAAGACCTGGTCCAGCGATTCAGGGAGCAGGGGGGAAGTTTCATGCTCGATCGTCAAGGCCCACCCTCACGGCCGGCCAGGTGCGAGAATGACATCCAGCTCGTTGGCGTTCAAACGCACCGCCGTCGAAAACTGGGTTCCTCCGGCCTTGACGACGATGTTCCCCACGTCGGCGGCGTAGATGTTGTCATCACCGCGGCCGAAGGTGTTGGTCTTGGAAAACTCCACGTGGCTATCGGCAAGCAGGACCTGCTGCCCTCGGCCGCCATGATTCTGGGAGTTGCCCGCACGTTGCCCGGGAGGAGCGTTGGGATTCGCCAGTGGCAGCGACAGCGACGGCCCAATGTCGGCAGCGATCACCCGGGAACCGTCTGCACCACCGCGCCACCAAACGGCCACGGGGCCGGTCACGGAAACCCATGGATAGGCAAACGCGTAGCTGTAGGTCGATTTGCCGAAGTTGAGCAAGTAGTCCGGAGGTGCAAACGTGCCGGCCCGCAGGGGAGCGGCCATGGGGGAGAGAGGGTCTGAGGGGCAGAGAAACTGCTTGGGCTTGGCCGTTCCCTGAAGCACCAGAATCCAGGCGTTGCCCATGGGCTCACCGGCAGCCAGGTAATTGGGAGGGGTCGACGCGCTTGAATCGTAATAAAGATAGGAGACGGGGTCAGAGTCCCCAGGAGCGGTCGGCGGAGAGAGCGTCGACCACTTACCCATCTTTGAAGCAAGCCGCGGCGGTGGCTGGGTGGGAAAGAGCCGTTCGGAAAGGGCATACGTCTGCATGGCTAGGCCAATGGAACGAAGGTTCCCGGCACAGCCGGTCATCCGGCTGGCTTCCCGTGCGCGGGCAAGCGAGGGAATCATGAGGCCAAGGAGCACGGCGATGATCGAGATGACCACGAGAAGTTCAAGAAGCGTAAAGCCTCTTCGCATACAAGCCTCCGGTAATGGCGCTAGGGGAGTTTTGAAAGCGCGCCCAGGAAAACCGGGGACAATGTGGCCGCCCCCTTGTACTGTGCTGCCCAGGCAAAGGCCGTCCGCAACTGATCCGGCGGCAACTGGCTCAGGGAGGCATCAAGGGTCAAGAGGGCAGCGGCAATGGCTGCATAGTAGATCACGGCCGCTGGTTGGCCGCAGAGGGGGTTTTCCGGCAGATGGCGAGTATGCCGGCCAAAATGTTTGATCGCTTCAAGAAGTTCCCGCGAGGGATGGTCCGACAGAAGTTCGCTAAGGAACGTTCGACTGGCACCGCCTTCTCCCAAAAGCAATTTCAAACGCGACGGGGTCATGCCCGGCGCCGTCAAAAGATCGGGAGCCAATGGGGCCGAAAGCTGATGCGAGAGGGCAGCGATGCCATCGTCAAGGGTCCAGGGCGTCATCTCGGCCGAAAGCAAGCGGCAAAGCTCGTCGCCGGTGAGACTCTGTAATTCCATCGCATCAAAAGGGCCTGTCATCGCAGCACCGTCGCTCGGGTCTGACGCGGGTACAAACAGCGCTGGAGGTCGGCAATTTCCTGATCGATGGAGGCTTCATCGAGTTCGTATTCGGCGACGGCGGCCCTCAGCAGCCGGGCGTACATCCTCTTGGCCGTCACAAGCAGATTGGCAGCCTGCGTGGGAGACGCCATGCCCAGACGTGTGGCAAGGGCTTGGTAGGGCTCAGGCGAACTGCCGGTAAACAGCGGCTCGACCATGCGCGCGTGAAACACCGACCAAACATCGGAACGTCCCGCGTCGACACACTCCTGGCGCATCACTTCTAAAACGCTGGCGACGACGGTGCGGGCCCACTGGGCTTCAAGGAGTACGTCAGGCGTGTCGCCAAATTCAGTGTCGCTCGAAAGGCCGGCGAAGACTTGGGGTTCACCAGCACGTGCCCGTGTCCGGCTGATGCAATAATTGCTAAAACTTGTCAGGAGGAACGTGCGGAGTCGGCCACGCCGCTCGTCGGCGTGTTGAAGGAGGTTTTGTTCGATGATCTTGTCGGCAACGAAGGCTTGGACAAGGTCCTCTGCTTCGTGCTCCGGGTAACGCCGCACCGTGTGGAGGTAAGATTTGAGCGCGGGGCAATAGCGGTTCAGAAAGGTGGCAAGCGCCGCGAGCTGCGTCGATTCCCCCACGCCAGCGGCGCGGTGCACGAGCGACCAGTGTGTTGGGGGGAAAGGATGGTAGGAGTGCTTGGACACGTCCGGTAGGGTACCGGCGAACAAAGAGGGTGAAAACAGAATTCTCTGAAGAACTTCGCCGATGCTGACTCGCGGCGCTCCCCTTATGATTGCTCGCGCTCGGGCGGGTGGACGATCTCCAGCGTTGCCTTGGCAGCGGTCAGGATGGTTCTACATTCGTGGCACAAGAGGCGATCGGTGCTCCGGCCGATGAGTGCGTTGACTGCCTCGCAGACCGGGCAGTAGTACACGATCTCGAGAAGGCCTTCCCGGTTGGCGACAAAAAGCGTCTGGATGGCGTCCATAAGAGCCTCACAAGCGCAATGAAGAACCGGCATATGGCCATTGCGCAGGGGTGTTCAGGGGCACTTCGGAGAGAATCGCGGTGGCTGCAGCCTACCATCAATCGGCGGTTTGCATGTCAAGAATCCGCAATTCACGTTTGGGGGAGATATTTGGCGTGAGCTGGAACCTGCGCGCCAGGAATGTTCTCGCCGCGTCGAATTTGAAAATCAGCCCTGGTGTCCCTTCTCTGCTAAATCCGACGATTCTCCTTCGGTGCACTGGCAATTTCTGCTCCTTAAGAAAAAACAAGTGGGGATCCGGGTCGGCGGTGGCTTGCAATCTCGCCTGCTGGTCGGGTTCCGACGTGCGATGTGGGCTCCACTCGGTATACTGTGCAAACGCCTGCCAATGGAATCGGCAGGCGGCGCGCTGCCACAGGGAGGGCCTGGCTCCGGTGGCGCTGCCTGATTGCATGGTCCTTCTCCCAAGGCCCCGTGCGTCGCATCCCCTGCACGCCGGGGCCTTCCTCTTTAGATGGTTGCGGCTCGCGGTCAACGGCCAGACGCCCGACAAGACACGATGTCTTTGTGATCAGGCATCAGGTTCAGAAGAACTGCAGAAGTCTAAAATCCGGTTTTTAAGTCAACAGGCCCGCGAGGTCGAAGGTCTGCCCTAACTCCTTGGAACCTGCGCCGGCTTTGTTCCGACGGGGGACTTGCAGACTCGGAGGAGCCTGGTCTTACCGAGTCCCAAGCCCGCGAAATAAGAAGCACACTAAAGAGCTGCCAACATGCCAGAGCACGTTGCCACAGGGGCATAGGTGTTCGCGTTGACCAGATTACAGAAAGATTGTTCACCGTGTCAGGGTGCAAAACATTGACATCACCGCAGATGATTGTGAGTTATCACATCGGCCCTGACAAAACGGCGTGATGTAAGAATCGCCGCAACGACGAAGCGTCTATATTTAGGGGGGTATAGGGGAATCGGAGGCGCTCTATAACGTTAGAATTCGGTGAACCCTAGCTCCAGAGACACGAGATTAACATTGAAAATCCTAAATATTTAAAATCTTATTGACTCACGTTTTCTCGGCGCGGTATGAAGACCTTTACCCATTTGTGCAGGGGAAGGCGCACTTCTGAATGTCCCTGAGAAGGACCGATTGGCTGTTCCAATTGTAGCGTGCGGCGCCACGACGAGCGCAGGCATTTGCCTTTGTTGATCGGCTTTAAAGTCGCACGCAGACATCTGGTGGAGCTCGAAAGTCGTCGCACAGCACGACACAGTAAACCATTGTCGTGGTGCACAGGGGAGGTTACGCGCGCAATCATGCCTGCGCTCGGGAAGTATGGGCGTGGGCATTGGAGCTTTAGACGTGCACGTTCGGGAGGCTGAGGCCGATTTGTCAGAACAGTGCTGACGCTCCCGAGCGAGATCCGCAATGTTTCAAGTCTGGAGCAGTGCATGGTCAGCTGGATGAACTTTTCTGTCGGCAAACGCGTGGGTCTCCTGCTGGCGGCCGCTGCATGGATTTGCGTGCAGAAGCAGTCGATCGCCGCTGTTCCTGAGAGTGTCGCTGTTCGCAAGCAAGGTCCAGAAGTTCAGGCAATCATCGACCTGTTGGGCGCCAAGGCGATCAAGGCTGCCGGCACATGGCAGACGCGGGCGGGGTGGCAGGGCGTTCCCGATGACCCGTGGGAACTGGGCCTGGCGTCAGGACAATGGTATGTCAAATCTCTTGCCTTGAAGCCTTCTGCCTTTGAATCTTTTCAACTGCTTGGTTCAACCGACGACATTTTTTTCATGTGGAAAAACGGATCCTCTCCCGACCCCGTTCGGTTCCAATTCGACACGTTGGAGAGCGGCCGTTTCCCCGGCGGGTCCGAGTACATCGCCGGGCACTTCCTTTTGCAGATCAACGTTATGCCGCAGCAGTTCATCGGTGCTCTCGGGGGACTAAGCGTTGTTGGGAAACAGCCCGCCGAGGGTGTCGAACTGGTCCACCTGCGGGCGGATCCCAAAGCGGACAAGGTCGCAGCATCTGATATGGCCTTTGTGGGTCCCACAGGTACTGTGCCTGCAGGGAGGCTACGCCCAACAATCGATCTGTTTTACGACCCTGCACGGCAGGCAATTGTCAGGGTGGACGTATCGGCTTCAACCGCGGAACGATACCGGGCGAAAGTCGACGGGTGGGACGCGTTTGGCACCGCTTCACAATGGCCTGCCAAGATTACGGGGAGTCAATTCGGCCCAAGCACCCAATCGAACGAGGAAACTAGCGAACTCCCCAGAAAAACATTCTTGCTGGTAGTTGAAAAGTTCACGCCTGGTCCATCGACGATGCTGAAGCAGGTGGCAAAGGACTTCGAGGCTCATCTCGCCATCCCGACTGCCCCGTCCTCGATGCGCAGGCCCGCGTTTTACAAAGCATCTTTGTCTCTCAAGGACAATCCGATGGACCGACTTGCTCTGGCAGAGGCCGATTTTCTGCTTGCAGAGGATGTCGAGGGCGGGCTTGCCGCATGGTCGCAGCTCGACCGCCAGTTCCCCGACCAAAAAACGCAGCGGACGGTACGAAACTCACTCGCTGTGGCCGCTGGACGGGCAATGGCCTCCGCTGCCAAGACCCCGAATCAGCAGTTGGCTTGCGCAGAACTGCTGCAGCGTTTTGTCCAATTCGACGACTCTGAGTTTCAAAGCATCGCGGGCTTCGTTTGCTCAACATGGGCGAGCCTGCGGAATGAACCGGCAACCCGCATATCCGTGCAACGGCTGACCCCCTTAATCCTTCGCAAGGCGGCCTCAGTTGGCAACGTCATGGTGCTTGAACAGCTGATTCGCATGGCGGAGAGTCGCAGAGAGGACGCTGAGCTTCTCGATCCGGTGTTGCGCACCATAGTAGAACAATCGGTCCCTCTTTCGGGCTTACTCGATAGCCGCCAAGACTACTTGATCGCAGCTGCAGTCCGTGCTGGAACCCTGCAACGGGCCGCCGGCTACATTGACGCCTTAAAGTTCCAACCAGACGCAAAGGAACAGGATCGGCAAGTCGCTGCCCTCTGGCACCAAGCCGTTGAGCATGCTCAGACACTTCGGACCGGCGATCCCGCTGGCCTCACTGGTGCCATTGGAACATACGCCTCCTTTGGAAAGCTGAGCTTTGCCACCCACCGGACCGATCGCGTCTATGGTCAGCTTGTGCTCGTGCAAGCTGTCGAGGCGCTGCTGAATCGCTTGGCTGAAGGCAATGACAAGACGCAGGCGAGCGATTTGATTCGCCAAACTTCAAACGTTGGTGACTCACAGATGTTCTGGCAAGCGGTCCTACGGCAAAGCGCGACGGACAATTCCCTGCGGCCGCAATACATGTTCGCTGTCATGGGACCGGCTATGCGAGCTTACGGCGAGGCTTTCAAAGATCTGGCCTTCGAGTCACAACTATGGGTATCCCTGGCAGTAAGGCCGGAGATACGAGGTCAGCAGCTTGGACTTGAAGTGCAGTATCTGAACAAGGCTCTCGCGGCCGCGCGGGACGATCAAGCACGGGGTCAGATCATCGTTTCTCTGGGCTCTGCATACGCAAACGTGCGCGAGTATGTCAAGGGGGCCCAGGCGGTCGAAGGTGCGGCCGACATTGTGCAGGATCCCGCAGTACGCATGCAGCTTATGTCGTTCGCCATGTATCTAAAAAACCGGGGCGCATCTGTCATGGCGAAGCGTGCTCCGTCACCCTGAGGACGGGTTGCACGAGAGCAGAATTGGTCGTGGAGATTCACAGGTCCGTTTTGAGATGAGGCCTTTATGACGTGTTCATTTCGCGTTCGCCGCTCTTGGGTCGCAATTCTTTTAACATTGGCTGTTAGCCGTTTGCCGATGCCAGCGTATGGACAAGTATCCGTTGTCAATGGGGGCGTGGACCATTTCAACGGAAGCATCACCACAAACTTGCAGTTCCACGTGATTCCGGCCTCCGGAACCGAGGTGACAACGGATACGGGTGACCCAACCGAATTCACAAAGACCATCAGCGTGACCATTAATGGTGACGGCACGGTGTCGGAAGGGGGCACCACCGATGCGATTGCGTCACTCAATACCACTACCGCATACGTGCCGATCTTGTCCGTGAGGATGTGGACAGACACGCGGTCGGCAGGCTTACGAGAAGTCTCAAGCGATATCCAAGGCTGGGAACCCCTTCAGGCCTGGACTACCAGCATTGTCAATAGCGGTGACCCTCAATATGAGGTTTGGGACCCCGAGCCCCGCGAGGTCTCTGGCGATCCTTTGCAACTCGCTGCCTTTCCTTTCGCCTTTACGGTCACAGTTCACGCAAAGCACAACGCCGATGTCACCTCGTCCGGCCTTGGTTTCTTGTTCGACCTGTCACTTTCGACAGGAACCCTGAAAAAAGAACCAAAGAACTCCATTGTCGCTCTCATGCCGACTTGTCATCTGCAGGGTAAGAGCGATTGGAACTCGTTAGGGAACATTTATGCGGCCTCGCCAATCACCTCGGGATCGGGCGTAGAACGAACCACCGGCGCTGCTCAAGTGATGCGGTCCGACATGGTATCAGGTTCTCTTGGGATGGCAGGAATGAGCGCGAGCAGTTTTATGAGCATGTCCGCGGATGTAGTACCTGGTAATGGGAGCCCAGGACAAGGCAGCGGCTGGCAAATGGCGCAGCTGCCGATGCTTCGGTCAGCGGGCACGAACCAAATTGCAATTTCTGCGCGAGGCGATGCAGATAAGCAATACACGTATAGCTCCAGCAGCTGGCAGGCCCTGGCATTTGGCAAACATGCGTTCACGCAAAATACCACCGACAGTGAATACGTAGAGACCACGGAAAAAGGGGAAGTGTTACGCTACCACGACCTTAGCCAAAGCAGTTATCCGCGCGGAGCATTCAAGAGCTTGGTGGATGGCTATGGCAATACGACCACAGCAGACTACGCCAGTGGGTCACTCACAAGCATCACGAAGGCTTCGGCGGGTGCGTCGCTCCGCGAACGGTGGTATTACACAATGGTGGCGACAGGTGTGAATTTTGATCTCGTAGAAAGCATTTCATACAAACGGTCCACGGATGCTGGTTCCACATGGGGAAGCATCATTCGGAAAACGGATTACGCCTACTATGATGGAATTGAGTCCAATGGAAACCAGCGGGATCTGAAGCTTGCTGTCGTCAAAGATGCAAGCGGTGCTGTCCTCGACACGAACTATTATCGGTATTACACAAGCGGCGAGTCCCAGGGATACACCCATGCTCTGAAGTTCGTTGTCGGACCTCAAAGTTACGAGCGGCTGAAAGCCTGGTGTGCGGCCCAGAGCCCGGCTATCAGCGATCCGACCTCCGTCACCGACAGTCAGTTGGCGGTGTTTGCCGATCAATACTTTGAGTATGACTCGGACCGGCGCGTCACAACTTCGACCATCCAGGGGGCGGGCTGTTCCTGTTCTGGTTCCTCGGGGCAGGGGACTTACACGTATGCCTGGACAAGCAACAGCCACTCCACCTACACCGATGACGCGAATGTCTGGAAAATCAAGTGCGTCGAGACGCTGCCGGACTCAAGCACACGCACCAGTTACTCGAATTACCTCGGCGAAGTGATGCTGCTGGTCGATGAGGCTGGCAACAACCACTTCAGCAAGTACGATTCCGCCGGCCGCGTTTTATGGACCGCCGAGCCCTCGGCGTTCGTCGCCAGCAGCAGTGTCTACTACAACGACACGAACGATGATTTACTCAACTTCTCCACAGGCAACTCGCCCTACCTTTCGGACTCGGCTGGCTTAATTCACGTATTTAGCT
>JBEHXY010000004.1:0-30827 GCA_048498455.1 Planctomycetota bacterium
AGCGCCTCTGAAAGCTTCTTCGTGTCGCCCTTCTCCGCCGCGCTCGCCGCATCGTTCAGCGACTTCTGCAACTCCGGGTTGTCCTTCGCCTGGTCGGCCGCCGCCTTCAGGCCATCAGCCATGTCCTTCTTCTCGCCGTCGGTCATGCCCCCCGCCTTGGCCGCCGTCGCATCCGCCGCCGCCTTGATCGCGTTCTGGGCTTCCGCCTTCTTCGCCGAGGCCGCTCCCGGATCCGACCCCGCCTGGGCCTCCGCCTCCTTGGCCTTGTCCGCCGCGGCCGAGAGCTGGTCCATCGCCTTCATCTTTTCCAGCGCCTTCTCCACGCTGTCGGCGGCATCCATCTGGTCCTTTTCTTTTTGCAGCTCCGCCCGCGCCTCGCTCAGCTTCGCCCCCGCCTCAAACGGGCTCATGTTGCCCTTGCGCAGATCCGCCAGCGCGTCTTTCAGCGGCTGCAGCTTCTTGTCCAGCGCCGGATCGGTCCCATGCTTCTGCTGCTCTTCAATTTCCTTCAGCTTGTCCGCCAGCTTGGCCGTGCTCTCCACCACCTTCACATAAGGCTTCCGCTGCTGCGTGGCGATCGCCGGCAGGGGGGTCAAAAATGCCAGCCCCACCGCCGCAATCGCCGCCGTCGCCGCGATCGCATACACGCGCCGGTCCAGCCGCGCATAGCCCACCCGCGCATGCTTCACGGCGGCGCACGCCTGCACCGCCGAGGCCACCAGCGGCTGACGAAACGCCGCCTCCACCCGTGATGCCGGCGCCGGCCCATCCAACAGCTCCAGGGCCGTCGACACCCGCTCCCGCAGCCCCACCTGTTGATCCACAAAAATCGCCGCCGCCTGCGGAGCCACCGGCCGCACCGTCGACGCTCCCACCACCGCCCCCGCCGCCACCACGATGCCCGCCAGCCACGGCACCGACAGCACCCCCGCCACCGCCGGCGAAACCACCACGGCCAGCGCCAGCAGCAGCCCCAGCACAGCCACCCCCGCTCCCAGCCGAATCAATCCCGCCGGAATCCCCGCCATCGCCCACCGCCGTGCCCGCACCCACATCAGCCCCGCCGCCACCCCCGGCAACAGCGCCACCACCGCCGCCCACTCCGGATACCGATCCCGCAGCAGCCGCGCCCCGATCACCGGCAACGCCACCGCCGCCCCCGTCGCCAACCCCAGCGCCAACCGCTCCATCAGCCGCACCGTGAACAACCGCCGCCGAATGGTCGCCAGGCACGAAAGAATCGTCGTGTATTCCGCAGGCCGTGCAGCACCCATCGCCAGTCCCTCCAGAAAACCCTGCCCCCACCCTAAAAGACGCCCCCGCCCCAACAAAGTTCAAAAAATCCGCTCCCCCATTATACGTCCCCACATCCCACCAAACCTCACCAAAAAGCCCGCCCGGTACCCTGAATCGCGGTCCTCAAGCGACGCCGCCGCCTGGGGGAGAATCCGTGTTCATCCGCGTTCATCTGTGGCTGGTTCCCCTCATCCCTCCCCGCAAAAACACAAAAACCCGCGATGGCTAATCGCGGGTTCGGCATTGGGTGCGGCAGGATTCGAACCTGCGTAGGCATAAGCCAACGGGTTTACAGCCCGTCCCTTTTGGCCGCTCAGGCACACACCCGGGTGAGTCGCGTATCCTAGCAAATGCCCCGCAATTTGCCAACGAGCCTCAATGCGAAATCCGTCCCGCCGCACCTGTTCCCGTCCCCGCCGTCCGCCCAACCCTCCCCGGCCCGCCAGCCCCCTCCGCCTCAGGCCGTTCCCGGCTTGGGCGCCTTAAAATTCGCCGCCACCGCCATCCGCACCAGGTCCGCCACGTTGGCCGCCGCCATCTTTTCCATCAGGTTCGCCCGGTGGTGGTCCACCGTCCGCGCCGAAATTCCAAGCTCGTCCGCGATCATCTTCGTCGATTTGCCGTCGATCACGGCCCCCAGCAGTTCCCGTTCCCGCGGGCTCAAGGTCCCCAGCCGCCGTGTGATCTCGCTCACCGCGCCCGCCGCCGCCCGCCGTTGCCGGTCCTTCTCGATCGCCGCCTGCACCAGCGTCAGCAGCGTCTGCCGCTCGAAGGGCTTCTCCAAAAAGTCCACCGCCCCCAGCTTCATCGATTTCACCGCCGCCTGCACCGACGCGTGCGCCGTCACGATGATCACCGGGCAGGAACTCCCCCCGCCGTTGAAGTGCCGCTCCAGCAGGTCCAGCCCCGATCGCCCCGGCATTTCCAGGTCCAGCAGGATGCAGCCCGGTCGGTCCGGAAGCGTGAACGCCGCGAACTGGTCCGCCGACTCAAACAACACCGGCTCGATGCCCGCCGTCCGCACGGTCGCCGCGATCAGCGCGCGCATGGAAGCATCATCGTCCACAATGTAAACGGTGGGGTTGTCGGTCATACCTATGGCATCCCTGAACTAAGGCCAAACTGCATCGGGGCTGCACGAACGATGTGGTGACAGAATTTTAGCCTTCCCGCACCTTCCTGTGAAAGGCCTCGGATATCCGCCGCGTCAGCGGGCCCACGCCCACGCTGCCGCCGATGCGGCGATTGTCGATCATCGTCACCGGCACCACCTCCGCCCCCGTGCCGGTCAAAAAGCACTCGTCCGCCACGTACAGGTCGAACCGCGTCAGCGACCGCTCATACGCCGGTATCTTCGCCTCCCGCGCCAGACCCAGCACCGCCTGCCGCGTGATCCCCACCAGGATCCCCGCATCCTCCGGCGGCGTCAGCAGCTCCCCATCCTTCACGATGAAAATGTTGTCCCCCGTGCATTCACACACGTATCCCAAATGATTCAACATCACCGCCTCCGGAACCCCTGCGTCGATGGCCTCCCACTTGGCCATCACGTTGTTCAGATAATTCAGGCTCTTGATCTTCGGCGACAGCGAGTTCGGATGGTTCCGGATCGTCGAGGCTGTGATGATCGCCATCCCGTTCTCGTACATCTCCTTGGGGTACATCTGGATCGTGTCCGTGATGATGCTCACCGCCGGCGTCTCGCAGTTCTTGGGCGAAATCCCCAGGTAGCCCACCCCACGCGTCACCACCAGCCGGATATAGGAATCCCGCAGCTTGTTCGCCGCCAGCGTCTCTTCCAGCGCCTCGGAAAGCTGCTCCTGCGTGTAGGGAATCTTCAGCCGGATGCCCTGCGCCGACTCATACAGCCGCCGCAGGTGCGCTTCCTTCTCAAAGACCCGCCCGTTGTACTGCCGGATGCCCTCGAAAATCCCGTCGCCATACAACAACCCATGGTCGTAGACGCTGATCTTCGCCTCCTGCTTCGGGACGAGTTTACCATCCAGCCAGACTTTAAGATCCATGAAAAACATCCGAAGGCACTGCAACACGGGGGCGCATCCCCGGTGGACGCGCATGGCGCGGAGGGTTATGGTAACAGGTCTTTGGGTGGATTGGGAAGGGTTCGCGGATTCTGCTGGCTTGAAACCCTCGGGAGCGTCCTTTGGCGGTGGAGATCGGTCCCAAACCCCCCGGCGCCCGCCGCGTCCTCTGGCTGCACACCCAGCCCGAACATTACTTCAACTGCATGATGGACGACCTCGCCCGTCTCGGCGCCCACACCGCTCCCCCCATCGACTACGTCGCCGCCTTCTCCTACGCCGGCACCGGCTGGTACCAGGACAACGCCCCCCAGCTCGCCGGCTCCCTCGTCCTCACCCCCCGCCCCGGCATCACTGGCCGCCCCACCATGTCCCAGCGCTACCATGCCGACGCCCAGCGCCAGCTCTTCGCCCTCGATTTCGACATCGCCATCGTCTCGGGCTATGGCCTCCGAACCCACCGCGAACTCATCGCTGCCTGCGCCCGTCGCCGCATCCCCGTTGCCATGTTCAGCGACTCCAACCTCCGCTCCCAGCGCGGCCGCACCCTCAAGAGCCGCCTCAAACGCCGCCTCAAAAGGATTCTCCTCCGCAAATACATCCGCGACTCCGACTGCCTCCTCACCGCCAACTCCCGCGGCATCGCCTACTGGCGCTACTATGGCGCCCCCGGCAACAAGATCGTCCTCTGCCCCTACTACGCCGACTACCCCCGCGCCCGCGCCGCCGCCCAAACCGCCCGCGCCGATATCCTTGCCAAGCACCACCTTCCGCCAAACGCGCGCTACCTCTTCACCGCCGCCCGCCTCGTTCATGAAAAAGGCCTCGACCTCGCCCTCAACGCCTTCCGCGCCAGTGCCGCCGCCTTGCCCAACCACCATTACCTCATCGCCGGTGTCGGCCCCGAAGAAGCCGCCCTCAAGGGGCTCGCCGGCGACCACCTCAACAAGACCCTCCACTTCCTCGGCTTCCAGCAGCCCGCCGACAACCTCGCCCTCATGGCCCACGCCGACCTTTTCCTCCTCCCCTCCCGTTACGAACCCCACGGCATCGTCATCGCCGAAGCCGCATCCGTCGGCACTCCTATCCTCGCCAGCGACGTCTGCGGCGCCGCCGCCGATCTCGTCCGCCCCCACATCAGCGGCGACCTGTTCCGCTCCGAAAACCTTCCCGACCTCGCCCGCAAACTTCACCGCCTCCTCGCAGACCCCGATCACCTCCACGCCCTTCGTGCCGGCGCCCGCGACACCTTCAACGCATGGTTCGAACGCACCAATCCCGTCCGCATCGTCGACAATGTCTCCCGGCGCCTGCTCGCAGCCGCCGCCCCCGAAAGGAGTCACGCCTGAACCGCAAACGCCTGTTCCTGCTTTTCAAGATCGTGATCTTCCTCCTGGTCGCATGGTGGCTTGCTAAAAAAGTCCACGAAGCCTGGCAAGGCGCGGCCAACACCAGGGTCACCGTCGATTGGCGATGGGGCGCCCTCTCCACCCTCGGCTTCTGCGGTAGCATGCTCACCAGCGCCCTCGTCTGGCGCGCCCTCGCCGCACGCATGGGCGAACGCGGCGGCAACCCCCGCCTCCCCACCCTACCCCTCCTGGGCGCCTACACCTTCAGCCAGATGGGCAAATACGTCCCCGGTAAGGTCGCCCTTGTCCTGATGCGCATCGAACGCGCCTCCCGCTTCGGCATGTCCGCCGGCGTCTGCACCCTCGCCACCCTCCTCGAAAATGCCCTCTACCTCGTCAGCGGCGGTCTCTGCGGAATGCTCGCCATCTTCCGCGTCCTCGCCGAACTCCGCGCCCAGAACGCCATCTCCGAGCGCCAGCAACACCTCGCTTGGCCCCTCGTCATCGCCGCCCTGCTCGTCATGCTCGCCATCTGCCATCCCGCCGTCGTCTACGGCGTCATCAACCGCGTCCTCAAAGGCATGAAGAAGGACCCCATCCCCCCCGAACGCCGCGCCACCCCGCTCACCCTCCTCGCCACCGTCATCGGATTCGTCCCCTGCTGGCTCCTCGGCGGGCTCGCCCTCTGGGCCAGCACCCGCTGCGTCGCCCCCGTCGATTTCTCCGCCACCCTCTGGTTCGCCGGCGCCTACGCCCTCTCCGTCATCATCGGCATGATCAGCTTCCTCCCTGGGGGCCTTGGCGTCCGCGAGGGCGTCCTCGGCATCGCCGTCACCATCCAGCTCTCCCCCTTCCTCGGGCACGACGACGCCGTCAAACTCGCCGCCGCCGCCGCCGGACTTCAACGCCTTTTCCAGGTCCTCGCCGAACTGCTCATGGGCGGCCTTGGCGCCGTGGTCACCTCCCGCCGCCCGCTCTCCCCGATCCCTCCGCAAATCCCGCCAGCCCCCGATACGCCGCCAGCCACTGCCGCGCAATCCGCGCCGGCTCCAGTGTCTCCAGCACCCACCGCCGCCCCGCCGCTCCCTTCGCCCGTGCCGCCCCCGCATCCCCCAGCAGCACCCCGATCCTCTCCGCCACATCCCCGGCCTCCCGCGTAATCAGCAAGCCCGCCCCCGCCTTCAGCACCGCCTCATAAATATCCACATCCTTCGTCAGCAGCACCGGCGTCTCGCACGCCAGCGCCTCCGGAAACACGATCCCGAAATTCTCCTGGGAGGTCGGCAGCGCCAGCATCTCCGCCCGCCGCAACAACGCCACCTTCTGCTCCCCGCGCACCAGCCCCACAAAATGCGTCCGCTCCCCAATCCCCGCCGCCCGCGCCCGCGCCTTCATCGCCGCCACGTACGAATCCGCCCCCGTCCCCGCCACCACCAGCTGCACATCCTTCCGCGGCAACTTCGCCACCGCATCAATCAGAACATCCAGCCCCTTCTTCTCATGAATCCGGCTCAAAAACAGCACCCACGGCGACCCCGCCGCGATCCCCGGAAAAAATCCATGCGCCGCCTCCCGCTCCGGCAATTCCCGAAACGGCCCCAGGTCCATGATCACCGGAATCACCAGCCGCTCCGGCCCCTCCGGCACCCACGGAAGCGCCTTGTCCAGCTCCCCCTCCGCCGTGAAATGCAGCGCCGCCGCCCTCCCCAGCCGCCCCTTCTCCACAAGTTGGTAGTACACCCTCTTCTTCAGCCGCCGCTGTGACACCGACCACGGATCCAGCATCCCGTGCACCGAGCACACGTACGGAATCCCCGCCCGCCGCGCGATCCCCGCCGCCGTCGACAGCAGCGGCTCCCACATCCCATGCAGATGCAGCACCGCCCCGCCGCCCGCGAGCGCCTCCCGCAATGCCGCGCCCATCGGCGCCGTCGCCCGGTTGTCCCGCCCCTCCGACGCAACCAGCTTCACCCGCAAGTTCTCCGGCGTCCGCGCTCCCCATGGAAAATCGAACGGCCCCCGGTCATACGAAAGCAGCGCCACCTCCACCCCCGGGCCCCCCTCCGACGCCAGCGCATAAGCCGAATCCAGCGCCGCCCGCGCAACGCCCCCCGCCGACGCCGCCAGGCTGCTGGTCACATGAACGATCCGCACGCATTGCCCTCAGCGACGCCGCCGCACCCTCACCGCTCCACCACTTCCGCCTCCAGGAACGACATGTCCGGCTTCTGCCCCGGATCCAGCTTCAGCATCGCCTCGATCCCCGCCTTCCGAACGCCCAGGTTGTACGGATACAACGCAATGTCCGCACGCTCCGGCGGCACCGGCTCCCCCGGCTTCACCGGGTACGTCGCGTCCACCCACTGGTTCGTCGTGGCGATCGCATCGTCATACAGCGGCAGCGTGTCGGCCAGCATCTGCTTCACCTTCGGCGTCATCGTCCGCCCCGCGATGTGCCATTGCAGCAGCGCATCGAACAGCTTGTTCTCCGCCAGCCCGATCTTCTGGTACCCCTTCGTCTCCGCGATGTGTTTGCGGTGCGTCGAATTGTTGATCGGCCACTTCACCAGGTGCTGCTCAAACAGCTCCACCGACCGCGGTGCGATCATCTGCACGTTCCGGTAGCAGTCCTCGATCTCCGCCACTTTCCCCGGCATCGTCTTCGCATCCAGCAGCGCAGGCGTGTTCGCGTTGAACATCTGGTTCATCGTGTCCATGCTGTAATACAGATCGTCCCGGCACCACAGCCGCAGCGACATCGCCGGCTCCGATTCCAGCACCCGCATCCCCGTCATCGACGGCTCGCCGAACGACAGCGTCCGGTTGAACGCATGGTACGCAAAATAAAACGGGCTCATCCCGTGACGGAATTCCACCGGGTCCTCCGGCCGCTTCCCGTCCTGCCGGTGCATGAACAAATCCGCGTCCGTCGCCGCCACCCCATACCCCAGCTCCTTGCTCACGCCCGACGGGTCCGGCAGCAGCGTCAGCTTGAACTCCGGCCGCAACGCAAAAGACTTCACCTGCGCCAGGGCGTCCGTCGCGCTGCTCTTTTCCAGCTTTGCGTCCCCCAGCTCGTGCAGCCGCGCCAGGTCCGCACGCCAGTGTGCCCGGTAGAACGTCCGCTCAAACGAGCCCCCCAGCTTGATGTAAAACATCTCCTGCGCCTCGGCCAGCGCCAGGTCCGGATGCCGCGGAATGTACCGCTCCCCGTTGTACAGGTACGCCAGCCCGTCCAGCACCCACTTGTATTTCGTGTCCACATCGTGCCACTGCGCCGACAGGTTGTACGCCTGGTTCCACGCGTGAAAAATGTACACCGTCGCAAAATAAGGCTGCAGCGTCGCGATCAGGTCGTACTTCGTTTCCAGCTCGTACCACCGCCGCGATTCCTTGTCGTCCTCCGCCTGCAGCCACAGCATCGTCGAGAGAATCCCCCGGAAACCCCCCAGCGTCAGCCGCGGAAACGTGATCGCCAGCGATTGCAGTGACGACTCGTCCTCATGCACCAGCTCCGCTCGCTTGGGCGCCAGCACCAGGCTCTGCAGCAGTTGCGCCGCCGTCATGCACACCACCCCCGCCACGATCGCCACGAATTGATCGCGCCGCACGCTCGACATGCCGCCCGTGCTCGTCCCCGTCCCCCTCGCTCCTTGTGCCGCCGGAGTGGTCATCACCCGAGCTCCTGTCTACGCATCAGCAGGTACCCGATCACCACGAACGGCAACGCATACGCCGTCGTCGCCACCAGGTCCATCCCCACCACCTCCCACGGCCGGTTCCGCAGGTCCGTGATGAACGCCATCGAGTTGTACCGCGTGAAGTCCGGCATCAGGTGCACCAGCACGTTGAGCAGCTTCCACAACAGCAACGTCGCGCTGTCGAAAAACCGCCACGTCGCCCCGTGATTCGCATACGGCGACATGTTCAACGCGTTCAGCCCGCCGTAATCCGGAAGCGTCGCCACGAATTCCGCGATGAACCCCAGCAGCGCCACCGTGAACGACGCCAGCATCGCCAGCGGCCAGTCCAGCCGCACCGAACATGCCACCGATATCACGATCAACAGCACCGTCTCCAACAGGATCGTCGCCTCGCTCTTCAGCAGGTTCAACGCGAACGGCGATGCCGGCCGCTCGATCCGCGCCGACGTCGGCAACGCCCCCAGCCAGTGCCCCGGCGTCTCGCAGTACAGCAGCACGTACATGTCGCTCGCCTGCTTCGGATCCCGGCTCCCCAGCGCGCTCGCCGGTATCTCCACCTCCGTCCGGCGCTTCTCTACCACCCGTATGTTCTGCTTCGTCACGTCGTTGGGCGTCCGCGCGTTGAACACGCTCACCAGCGCCTGCGTGTCCTGGTCCGCGTTCTTCTGCTTGTCCACGTCCAGAAACAGCGACAGCGTGAAATTCCCCCCATGGATCGGCACGTTCTGCAGATCCTCCGCCGAAAACCGGAATACCCCCATCTCCAGCGGCGTCACCTCGCCCCCACGCGCCATCTCCGAATAATCCGGACCGCTGATCTGCTGCGACCCGCGACGCTCAAATCCGCGGATCACCGGGTTCGCCTGCGGCTGGAAAAACGTCCCCGGCGACGGCGACATGTACACGTTGAACGCCGTCCCCTCCGGCAATTGCCCCTTCTCGTCCGGAACCGCGCCGTCAAACACCCGCAGCCACACCCCCGCCGTCGGACAGCTCACCTGCACGTCCACCGGGCCCGGATCCGTCTCCATCATCCCCGTCTTCGGATCCACCACCCCGAACAGCTCCTCCGGCCGGTCCGGCTCCCACCGCGCCTGGAACATCCGGTTCGGATCCAGGCTCAATACCAGCGTCTTGTCCTGCGACTGCAGCGGCTGCTTCACCCGCGTCACCGACACCTGGATCTCAATCCGCGACGGCGGCGTGTCCGAATACGCCTGCGCCGGAAAGTAAAAGTTGAACGCCGGCCGCGACCCCGGACCCCCCACCACCCCCGCCAGCGGAACCCCGATCCCCGCCGGAAAACGATACACCACCGATTCCTGCGAGCCCCCCAGCAGGTACCGCGAGGGCGGAGTCACCGTCGTGTCCAGTTTCCCCACCACCGAAAAATTCCCCGGCCGCGGCGTCACATAGTTGTACGCATACAGCGACCCCTCCTTCGACAATGCCAGCTTCTCCGCCGGCGGCGGGATCGGCTTGTTTTCGCCCGGACGTTGCGCCTGCGTGCGGTAATCCGTCTCCGCACGCTCATACTCCGCCCGCGCCCGCGATTTCAAATTCGAATTCGCCACCGCCAGCATCATCCACGTCACCAGCCCCATCACCACCAGCAGGATCCCCGCCGCCACCGAAAACCCCACCATCTTCCCCAGCATGATCTCAAACCGCGACACCGGCTTCGTCGCATTGGTCACGATCACCTTCTGCTCTCGCTCCCGCGGCAGGCTCCGGCTCGCCATCACCCAGAACGGCACCAGGATCACCAGCTCCTGGATCGTCAGCGCCGCGCGAATGTACAGCGGAATCCGCTCCGATTCATCGAACGGCCGCACCGCCAGCATCAAAATCGAAAACCCGATCACGTGCAGCACCACCAGGATCCACACCCGGTGATACCGCACCTCCGACATCGTCACCCGCGCCACCGACCACACCCGCCCCACGCCCGTCCCCAGCCGCGCCGTCGGACGGATGAACAGCAGCAGAAAATCCCGCCACCCCGCCAGCAGGAACCCCACCACCAGCAATCCGATGATCACCAGCCGAATAATGTGCGTCGCGTAGTCCACTGTCCTCTTTCGTCTCTCGTCTTTCTGCCCTGGTCGTTCGTCTTTACTTCGAGCCCCGCTCCGCCGCCCGCTTGCTCAGCACCATCCGGCTGAACAAATCCGCCAGCCGGCTCCGCTGCACCCCCGGATGCACCTCGCTCACCCCCGCGCCCTTGCTCAGCAGCTCCACCACCTGCGCCTGCAGCTGCGGCGGCACGTTCCGCGCCTCCACCTTGAACACGTCCTGCACCTCCAGCAGCTGGTCCACCGTCCCCTCCACTTCCAGCTTCCCGCGATACAGAATGCACACCCGGTCGCACACGTCCTCGACGTCCGCCAGCTGGTGGCTCGACAACAACACCGTCTTCCCCGCCTTCTTCAATTCCTTGATCAGGTTCTTCATCTCCTCCGTCCCCAGCGGATCCAGCCCCGAGGTCGGCTCGTCCAGGATCACCAGCTCCGGATCATTCAGCAGCGCCTGCGCCAACCCCACCCGCCGCGCCTGCCCCTTCGAATACGTCTTCAGCCGCCGCCGCCGCACCGCCGGATCCAGCCCCACGAAATCCAGGTAATACTCCACCGCCCGCGCCCGCTGCGTCCGGTTCATGTTGAACAGCCGCGCATAAAAATCCAGCGTCTGCCGCGCATTCAAAAACCGGTACAAATACGTCTCTTCCGGCAAATACCCGATCAGCCGCCGCGTCACCTGGTCCCCCGTCGGCTTGCCCAGCACCGTCGATTCCCCCTCCGTCGGATTGATCAGCCCCAGCAGCAGCTTGATCGTCGTCGTCTTGCCCGAACCGTTCGGCCCCAGCAACCCGAAAATCTCCCCCTTCTTCACCGTCAGGTTCAGATTCTGCAACGCCGCCACGCTCTGGTCCCGGAAAAATCCCGGGTAAATCTTCGTCAGGTTCCGCGTCTCGATCGCGGGCAGTTCCGATGCGGGGGATGACATCTATGACTCCGTTGCTTTGCGAATGCGCCTCTTCCCGACGAAGGGGCCATCATCCTATTGCTTTGTGTTGACCTGTCCAGCGTCGAACTGCGGCGGATCGATCGTCAGCGTCGTCTGCTGCCCCGGCTGCGCATAAATGATCCGCGTCGCCGCCGCCGCCACCGTCCGCACCGCGTCCGCGTACACGTTGTAACGCGTCACCTCCGGCGAACGGTTGTACTGCTCCAGCACCTGCGAAAACCGCGACGCCTCGCCCTGCGCGCTGTCCACCACCTGCTTGTTGTATGCCTGCGCATTGCCGATCAGCGTCTGCCGCGCCGCGTTCGCCTGCGTGATCGCCGCGTTCGCGTCCGCCTGGGCCCGCGCCGTCGTCGACACCATGTCCGCACGCGCCTGCGCCACCTGCTCAAACTTCGGCTGCACATACTTCGGCGCCCGCGCTTCCACCAGGTCCACCTTCTCCACCTGGATCCCCAGGTTGATCCGACCCTTCCCCGTCGGATCGTTCGGGTCCGGAAGCAGCAACGCGTCCGTCACCCCCTGCCGCAGGATCTCCGGCAGCCGTTCCCGCCCCTCGAACAGGATGTTGTTGATCTGCATGCTCGAGACCATGTGCACCATCGCGTGCTGCACCACTTGCTGGAAAATCGCCTCGCGCATCCCCTCCGATTCCCCCGCCGCATCCCCCTCATGCGAGGCCGTCGTCAGCCACGCCTCCGGATCGTTCACCGTGTACTGCACCGCCACTTCCATGTGCACCACGTTCTTGTCCCCGGTGATCAGGTACGGATCAAACAGCGCATTGAGCATCACCAGGTTGATGTTCGACCCCTGGTTCTGCTGAATGAACTGCCGCTTGATCTCGTCGTACGCATCCGGCGTCGTGTTGAATACCCGCACCCGCAGGTTCCGCGTCTGCCGCGTCGACACCTTGTGCACCGTGTCGATCGGCCACGGCAGGTGATAGTGCGGGCCCGGCTGCACCAGCGTCGCCGTCCCCGGCTGCCCGTTCACGCTGCCCACGAACTGCCCCAGCCGCTCCACGATCGCCACCTCCCCCGGGTTCACTTTGTAAATCCCTGACAGCACCCACAACAGCAGCGCCGCCCCCGCGAACGCCAGCAGGATGTGATGCGCCTTGCCGAAACGGCTCCCCTCCTCCGCCAGCGGCAGCGACACGTCCTCGTGCACCCGCTCCCGCTCTTCTTCCATCAATGGCGTAAACTGTGTCATCGTCGTCCTCTCACTTCCCCGCCGGCGACGCGGGCGCCGCCATCCCAATGCTTGCTCCCGATGGCTGCGTCGCCGGGCCGTTCGCCGGAACCGCCGGCGCCGTGAACAACGACTTCAGCCACGGCGTGTCCGTCGGCAACACCAGGTACGTGTTCTTCGTGAACGACGCCTTCATCACTTCCATCGACTTCCAGAACCGGTAAAACTCTTGCGACGACGCCGACGTCTGCACCCCTTCCAGCAGCTTCAGCGCCTCCGCGTCCCCTTCGCCCTTGATCTTCTCCGCCTCCCCGATCGCCCCCGCACGGATGATCGCCGCCTGGGCGTTGCCCTCCGCCACGATCCGCGTCCCTTCCGCATCGCCTTCCGACCGGAACTTCTGCGCATCCTGCTCACGCTCCGCGGACATCCGCTGGTACACCGCTTCCGCATTGTTCGGCGGGAACGCCATCCGCGAAAACCCGATCTGCACGATCTGCAGCCCCTGGTCCGCCACCGCCGTGTCCACGTCCTTCGCCACCGCCTTCTCGATCTCCCCCGTCTGCACCTTCTGCTCGTCGCTGTTGAACAGCTGGTCCAGCGAGTGCGACGAAATCCGCGCCTGCACCAGCCCCGAAATCTTCTGCGACAACAGCTGCTGCGCCTTCTCGTCGTTCGCCCCCGTCGTCTGGTAGAACTTCACCGGATCCTTGATCCGCCACGCCGCAAACGCCCGCACGCTGATCGTCTCCTTCCCCGCCGTCGGCACCTGCTGCAGCGTGTTCGGAAACAGGTGGATCCGCCGGTCCATCCGCACCAGCGTGTCCCACGGCATCTTCAAATACCACCCATACGCGATCCGCGTCTGGTCCTTCTCCTCCACCAGGTTCCCGAACCGGTTCAACAGCACTGTCTCGTAGGGCCGCTTCACAAACGTGCACAGCACCACGAACAGCACCCCCACCACCGCCACCACAAACAACCCGATCACCAACCGACGCATATCAACCTCAATGAAATTCTTTCGTCTTTCGTCTTGCTTACTGCCCCGCCGCACGCACCGGCGTCACCCCGTTCTTCGTCGTCTCCCACACGTTCACCTTCACCGAAGGATCCACCAGCACCTTCCCCGGCCCGCTGATCGCTTCCTTCATCGTCGCGTTCAGCGTGTTCAGCTCCGCCAGCTTCGTCAGCCCCGCCGCATCCGGACTCTTCGCAATCTCCTCCATCATCGACGTCAGCCGCGCCGCCTCCCCCTGCGCCGCCCCGATCGTCTCCGCACGCTCCGCCTGCGCCGCGCTGATCGTGCTCGCCGCGTCCCCCTTCGCCCGGTTCGTGCTGCCCAGCGCGATCGCCTTCGCCTTGTCGATCATCATCTCCCGGTATTCCCGCATCGCCACCACGTTCTCAAACGCGTGCGCCGGCCCAAGACGCTTCCCGCCCGGCGCCCGGAAATCGTCCTGCACACCGCCCCCGAACGGCGGATGCAGATCCTTGATCGTCAGGTCCACGATCTCGATCCCGCTCCCCGCCTCGTCCAGCTTCTCCTGCAGAATCTGCCGGCAATGCTCGTTCGTCTCCGCACGGTCCGTGATCAGCAGCTTCTCCAGCGGATGTATCGCAAACGTCTTCGTCACCGCATATGCCGCGCTCTGCTGCACCAGCGCCGCGTAAATCGGCAACGCCGTCGTCCCCTTCTCCGCCCGTTCATAAAAGTCCGAGTGCGACAGGTCATTGTAAAACTTCACCGGGTCCGCCACCCGCCACCACACCCCCACGTACGTCTCCAGCAGCTGCGGCGATGCCGTCCCCTCCGGCGTCGTGTCCCCCGTCACAAACTCGTCCTCTTTCTCCACGCCCGGCCGAGGCACCTCGTTGCCGATCGTCCAGAACTGAAAATCCAGGTTCTCCCCGCCATTCGTCGTGTGCAATTGCTCCCCCACGTCCGTGTACTGCAGCTCCTCCGTCGGTATCAGCACCATCGTGTCGATCGGCCACGGCAACGACACGTGCAGCCCCGGCCGCATCATCCGCGGCAACGCCTTCCCCTCCCCATCAAACGTCCCCACCGGCGTCCCCAGCCGCTCCAGAACCCCCACCCGCCCCGCAGGAACCACCCGGCAGCACGACGCCCCGATCGCCAGGATCACCAGCGCCGCCAGCACCCGCGGCATCAGCCGCGCGATCACCCCGCGCTCCCCCGCCTCCCGCTCCGACGCCAGCCCCACGCTCTGCGCCAGCAGCATCTTCACCCCGCCCAGCCAGAAGCTCGCCAGCATCGGCACCAGCGGCAACGCCTGCAGGTCCACCGCCTCCTGGTCCAGCTCCTCCACCCCCGAATAACTCCGCATCGAATTCACCAGCAGCTCCACCCCCTGCAGCGCCAGCAACCCGCCCATCAACCCCGCCGCCATCTCCGATACATACTGCAGCGGCGTGAACCCCAGCTTCGACGACGTCAGCACCGCCGCCACGCCCAGCCCGATGAACCCCAGCGCCCCCAGCGCAAAAGTGCTCTCCACCGCCTCCCCTTCCCCCGCCGACCGCCGCCGCTCCCGCGTCATCCACCCCATCACCAGGTACACCGCCGCCGCCCCCAGCCCCATCACCAGCGCCAGTTCATCCAGCCCCGCCGGTTTGTCGAACGTCCCCGCCACCGGGAACGCCTTGTCCGGATTCGCCTTCGCCCACGCAAACGTCCCGTTGATCAGGTAAAAAATCAGCCCCGACAACCCCACCAGCACCACCGCCGTCAGCCCCACCAGGATCCGCTGAAACCCCGTCTCCAGCGTCCGCACGCCGCTCTCTTTCTTCGCCGCCTTCGGCGCGTCCCCGAACGTCATCCCGAACGCCCCGTTCCCGTTCGCCCCACCCATCGCCGGCAGATCCGCCAGCTCCGCCGCCTGCCGCGACAAACTCAACCCCCACCCCGCCAGCCCCACCACCAGCCCCTGCGACAACGCCACGATCATCCCCGCCCAGAAGTAGGTCGTGTGATACATCAACCCACCGGCAAAACAAATCACCGCCACCACCACCAACCCCGCCAACCCCCCCCAAGCCATCATCTCAGCCCGCTTCATAATTCACTCACTCACACCAGCCAACCAAACCAAAATCCCACCCACCCCGGGAAACCCCCGCGCCTGCCACCCCATTTCGTCATTCGAATTTCGTCATTCAGATTTCATTCGTCATTCGTGCTTCGTCATTCGTCATTCAATCACACCGTCCCCAAAGGCGTGAACTTCGGCGCCACAAACGCCGCCTCCGCCTTCTTCTTCATCCGCTCCGCATCCTCCGGCGGCGGCTCCTCCGCCTCCGGCGCCCGCTTCCGCGCGCCGCCACCCGCCAGCCGCACCGAATTCACCGCGATCACCCCCACCCCCGCAATGTGCACCAGCGCCGCCACCACCGGCCCGAACAACCCGGCCGCCGCCGCCGCTTCCGCCAGACCCGCAAACACCAGCGAGAACAGCAGATTCTGATAAATCGCCGTCCGCGTCCGCTTCGCCAGGTAAATCAGCAGCGGCACCCGCGTCAGATCATCCTTCAGCAGCACCGCGTCCGCCGCCTCGATCGCCACGTCCGTCCCTCGAACCCCCATCGCGATCCCCACCGTCGCCGTCGCCAGCGACGGCGCATCGTTGATCCCGTCGCCCACCATGCACACCCCTTTGCCCCCGCGCTGCAGCCCCCGCACGATCTCCACCTTCTGCCCCGGCATCAATTCCGCGAACACCTCGTCACACCCCACCGCCCGCGCCACCAGCTCCGCCGTCCGCCGCCGGTCGCCTGTCAGCATCGCCACCCGCTTGATCCCCAGGTCCCGCAGACGCGACACCGTCCGCGCCGCCTCCGGACGAATCTCGTCCGTCAAATACACCGCTCCCATCAGCCGCCCACCATGCAGCACATACACCGGCACCACCGGCAGCGTCTCATCCACGTCGTCCAGCTTCGCCGCCGCCGCCGCAAATTCCGCCGGCACAATCTTCGCCGACCCCGCCACCGCCTCCGCACCCTCCACCCGCGCCTTGATCCCCAGCCCCTCCATCACCGCCATGTCCGCCGCCTCCGACGGAAAAATCCCCCGCGACTTCGCATACGCCACCACGCTCCGGCCGATCGGATGGCTGCTCCGCTGCTCAATCGTCGCCGCCACCTTCAGCAAATCATTCACGCTCACCCCCTCCACCGGGTTCACGCGGCTCACAATGAACTTGCCCGTCGTCAGCGTCCCCGTCTTGTCAAAAACCACCGTCTGCAGGCTCGCCGACGCCTCCACAAACGGCCCCGCCTTCACCTGCATCCCCGAGCGGCTCGCCCGCGCCAAACTCACCACGATCGCCAGCGGGCTCGCCAGCAGCATCGCGCACGGGCACCCCACCACCCACATCGTCACCATCCGCACCGGATCCTTCGTCACGAACCACGCCAGCACCGACGCCACCAGGATGATCGGCGTGTAAAACGCGAAAAACTTGTCCGCCGCCCGGATGATCTGCGGCTGGAACTGCTGCGCCCGGCGCACCAGCGCAATCGTCTGCCCCAGCGCCGAATGCTCGCCCACCCGCTCCACTTTCACCTCCGCAGACCCCGTCAAATTGATCGTCCCCGCCAGCATCTCCGCCCCGACCCCCTTGTCCACCGGCATCGATTCCCCCGTCACCGATGCCTCATCCACGCTCGTCGCCCCGCTCACCAGTTTCCCATCCGCCGCCACCCGTTCCCCCGGCTGCACCACCAGAATATCCCCCACCTTCAACTGCTCCACCCCGATCACCTCGTCCGCCCCGCCGCGCCGCACCCGCGCATGTTTGGGCGCCAGCTTCTGCAACGCCAGCACTGCCTTCTGCGCGCTCTCCGTCGCCACCCCCTCGATCAAGGCCCCGATCTGCAGGATCAACGCCACCAGCCCCGCCTCCACATACCACCCCAGCGCCACCGCCCCAATGATGCTCATCGCCACCAGCTCGTTGACGTTCGTCTTCCCCTTCGACAGCCCCTTGATCGCGCTCCAAACAATCGGCCCGCCCGCAATCCCCGTCGCCGCCAGCCCCAGGACGTTCGCCAGCCCCTCATTGCCCCCAAACCACGAAAACAGCTCCGCCAGCACCAGCGCCGCGATCGACAACGGCAGCAGCACCGTCAACTGAAAGTTCAACCCCACGCCCGAGTGCGAGTGCCCCCCGCCCTCCCCCTCGCTGTGGTCATGCCCGCACGCGCACGCAAACCCGTCCCCATGCGTATGCGCATGGGCTTTCACCGGCGCAAAAGCCCCGGGCTTCGCCGCCACAGGCGACACAGCCGTAAACACAGGAACGCTTCGGCTCACGGTCTCTTGGCTCACAACAAAACCTCACGGTGGGGGGCCCAGGTCGATACAGGGAATCCCATCATCTTAGCACAACTTCGTCGCTTTTAGTCCCGCCTTGAGGCGGCAGGGCATCGCCGGGAAATGCCACTTACATTCATTCCAGTCCCCCTCCTACGCCCAAACCCCTGCCCAGGTTCGTCCTCAAAACAACTTTTTCGAGCCTATCTACAACTTCACTTACCCCCGCTTATCGTCGCTTTCCCCCGGATATCCCCCTCCGAAACCCCCACCTCTACCGCAAAACTACCCATCTCATCCACCACCCACGCCTTCTTGTCCGGGTTCCAGTACCCCAGCGCCTCCCCCGGCAAATGCAACTCCAACTGCTTAATCTCACCCGCTTTAAGCACCACCTTCTCAAACCCCTTTAACTCCCGCACCGGCCGCGGAACCGGACACCCTGTCTCCCCCACATACACCTGCACCACCTCCGCCCCCTCCCGCTCCCCACTATTGCGCACATTCACCCCCACCTTTACTCCCGCACCCTCGCGCACTGCGGTCACATTCGTTAATTCGAATCGGCTGTAACTCAATCCATGGCCGAACGGAAACAGCGGCTTCTTGCCCGACTGGTCATAGCCCCGATAACCGTAAAACAGCCCCTCCGTGTAGGTCTCCACCGGATAGCCCTTGCCGGGCTCATTCTTCCCGGGATAGTTCGCGAACGCCGGGTTCTCCTCCCACCGCCGGTCAAACGTCGACACCAGCTTCCCCGACGGATTCACATCCCCGAACAACACATCCCCCAGCGCCAATCCCCCCTCCTGCCCCAAATACCACGCCTGCACCACTGCTGGCACTTCCCCGATCCACCCTTCCATCCCGACTGCCGCCCCGCTGTTGTTCACCACGATCGTCCGCCCGTTCGCCCCCGCCACCGCCTTGATCAACATCTGCTGCAACGGCGGCAACTCAAACGGCCGATCCCGTCCCTCCGTCTCCACGTTCCGGTTCAACCCCACACACACAATCGCCGCATCCGCGGTTTTCACCTGCTCCATGTCCGGCAACAGCGGCTTTACAAACGCCACCCGAATCTGCCCACCCGCCGGGCCTTGCGCCGCCGCTTCCCCCTGTCCGCCGCGCCGTCCACCGTTGGCCACCGCCCGCCCGGTCACCACCACCGGCACCGCCTTGCCCTTCTCCAGGTGCAGCAGCTCATTCGCCGGCACCCCCTTCCCCGCGATCGTCACGTTCGCACCGCTCGCCACCACCTGCCAGTCCCCATCCTCCGGCGCCACCAGCACCCCGCTCCAGATGTACGTCGCGGTCCGCCCCGCCGGAACCAGCGGCGCCTGCCCTGCCTCCCACTTCAAATTCACCCCCGGTTGCACGCTCTCGGGAACCTCCACCGCATCCCCCTGACCCGTCACCTGCACCTTCAGCTTCAACCCCGCCTCCCCGCCTTCCGCCGTCCGCGCCAGCGCCATCGTCCCATACGTCTCCGCGGCGGGCTCGGGCATCGGCAGATACACCACGTTCACCCCGTTCCCGCCCCGATCCGTCAGCCCCTGCAGATAATTCGCTTCCGCCGCATGCGTCCCAAACGGCTGCACCGCGCCGCTGCCGCCGCCGCCAATGTTCGCCGGCACCCCGCCCGTCCCGCCCCCCGCGTTCGGACCCACCACCACCACCCGCTTCACCTTCGTCCGGTCCAGCGGCAACGCCCCCTTCTCGTTCTTCAGCAGCACCATCGACGCCCGCGCCACCTCCAGCGCCACCCGCGCCGAATCCTCCGAATCCAGCGGCAAATCGCCCTTCTTCTGCACCCACCCCGTGTCCAGCCACCCCATCGCCGCCGCCGTGCGCAGCAGCCGCCGCACCGCCGCATCGATCTGCCCCTCCGTCACCGTCCCATCCGCCAGCGCCTTTTTGATGTTCTCCGGCGACAGGTTCTTGCCGTTGGGCATTTCCAGGTCCAGCCCCTTCGCCAGGTCGCTCACCGCGTGGCTCGCCCCCCAGTCCGACATCACCAGCCCGTCGAACCCCCACTCCTTTTTGAGCACATCGGTCAGGAGCCACGAGTTGTTGCTCGCATAACTCCCATTCAACCGGTTGTACGAACACATCACGCTGAGAATGCCCCCCTCCTTCACCGCCCGCTCGAACGCCGGCAGGTAAACCTCGCGCAGCACCCGCTCCTCCACCACCGCGTCCACCGTGTTGCGATTCGTCTCCTGGTTGTTCGCCGCGAAGTGCTTGATCGTCGGCACCACCCCCTGCTCGCTGCAGGCCTTCGCCCAGCGCGCCGCCATGACCCCCGCCAGGTAGGGATCTTCCCCAAAATACTCAAAATTCCGCCCATTCACCGGCACCCGGCAAATGTTCAGCCCTGGCCCGAGCTGAAAATGCGTCCCCCGCGCCCGCCCCTCCAGCCCCACCGCCTTCCCGTACGCGCTCGCCAGCGCCGGATCCCACGTCGCCGCCAGCGCCGCCCCGCACGGAAACGCGCACGCATTGTTGAGCCCGCCCGGCCCGTTCCGCACCCCGTTGGGCCCGTCCGACATCGTGAAACTCGGAATCCCCAGCCGCTCCACCGCCTTGGTCGAAAACCCATCCGCCGCCCCCGACAATAGCCCAATCTTCTCCTCCAGCGTCAACTCCGAAAGCAACACCCCCGCCCGCGCATCCGCCAATCCTTTCGTCTCCTGCGCCTTCACCACCACCCCACCCTGCGCCGCCGCCGCCCCCGTCTGCCCAAACCCCACACTCCCCACCGCCAACACCATCAACCCCGCAACCATCCACGTCCGCATAAATCAATCCTTCCTATTCTCCCGTCTTCCTGGTCCTTCGTGCACTTCGTGTCTTCGTGCTGAACGTCGCCGTCAAATCCGCTCGATCGCGATCGCCCCGCGCGCGCCAGTCACCAGCGCCGGATCGAACTCCTCGAGATTCGGCGACATCGCCCGCGCCGTCGCCACCGCCAGCGCCGTCGCCAGCGCCCGGTCCACCGGGGCCTCCCCATCCGCGCCGGTCATCTCGGAGATGAACCCCGCCAGCAGGTGGTCGCCGCAGCCCACCGTCCGCACCGGCATGTCCCGGGTCGCCAGCCGCGCCGAATAGGCCCCACCGGGCGTCAGCAGCACCGCTCCCATGGGCCCGCGCGTGATCAGCACATTCTTCGTCGTCTTTAAGAGCGGCGCCGCCACGTCCCGGATCGCCGCCGCCGCGTTGGGAACCTCCACCCCCAGCAGTCCCCGCAGCTCCTCCAGGTTCGGCTTGATCAGCCACAGCTTGCGCGTCGACGCCAGCTTCAGCGGCGGCCCCGACGAATCCACGATCACCCGCGCCCCCGCCGCCGTGCACTTGTCCAGGAGTTTTCCGAAGTACTCCGGCTCGAGGCCCACATCCACGCTGCCCGAGAAAATCGCGAAGTCCCCCGGTTTGAGTTCATGCAGGATGCGCTGCTCCAGCATCGCCGCCTCTTCCCCGGTGACGCTGAAGCCCTTGTCGCGCAGGTGCGTCTCCACGCGCCGCTTCGGATCCAGGATTGAAATGTTCTCCCGCGTTTTCCCTGCCACCTCGACGAAGCGGCACAGCACCCGCCCGGGACCGCAGGCCATCAGTTGCTCATGAAAAAATTCGACATCGTCCGCCCCCACAAACCCCGTGGCCAGCGAGTCCGTCCCCAGTTGCGCCAGCGCCCGGTTCACGTTCGCCGCCTTCCCCGCCGCCAGCCGCGCGATTTGCTTCGCCTGCTGATGCCCCCCGATGTGAAAGTCCGGACACTCCAGGATCCGGTCGATCGCCGGATTGAACCCAATGGTCATGATCGCCATAACAACGCCACCTGCGCCACTGCCATCGATTGCTCCTAACGGTGAGCCGTCTGTTATACCTCGACGGTAAGCCGAAACAAGCGGCCCGCTTTTTCCATTCACAGAATGTTCACGGCGCGGGCCAGCAACAGCGCGATGATCGTCAGCGAAATCAACGCCTGAACCATCGTCAGCAGCTTGGCCCACCGGTTCAGCACCGGTGTATCCGTCGGCGAGAGCGCCGTGGAGGTGTTGAACGCCAGGAACAAATAATCGATGAAATGGGGCGACCACCGGGCGTGCCGCAGCGTCAACTGCGGAAACAGAAACGACGCCCGGCTGGCATCGTGCGCCCGCTCGTCCCGCTCATAGGGACCACCGGCATCCAGCCGCCAGTACCACAAGGCGAACGTGATCACATTCGACACCCAGAGGCACGCGGCCGATCGCAGCATCGTCACCGGCGGCTCGCGGTGCGCCGGCAGCATCGCCAGCAGCAGCACCAGCGACCACACCACAAACGCCGTCAGCACGAACGACACCATGAATCCCAGCACCCGGTTGAGCGCGATCAACCCGCGGTAATGGGCGATCAGCGTCGGCACTTCCAGGGCCGCGATCAGCACGATCAGCAGCCACCGCGGCCCGACCGCCAGCTTTTCCGGCAACGCCGCGTAGACCAACCCCGCCGTCAAAATGGCAATCAATGCCGGCCAGCGCGGCTCCGCGGCCGGTCTGTCCTGCCCACCCTCCCCTGAAACATGAGAGGCCGGATCAAAAGGCGACATTGCATCGTCTCCTGATCCGACCTTCGTAGCGGTCATAGGGGGAGTTTACCAGCGATCGCCGGCGAAGTGCCGATCGCTGTGCACATCGACGCCGATCAGCGGACGCTGCTGCACCACCACGGGGCGGCGGTAGGCATACTCATGATGCCCGTAATAGCGATCGCCATAGAATCCGCGATCCTCGTGGACGCCCACGCCGACGTAGCCGTGAGAGCAGCCCATCAGCAGCGGAAGAATGGCAACGGGAATGGCCATAAGCAACTTACGCATGATCTATCCTCCAGCAAAAACCCAGGTGTGTTTTCGCAGTGTTACGCTTCACCGCGTTCGCTGGGGGTAATCGCAAACGCAGTGCCGCCGGGTCCGATTGGCAACAATTCCGCCCCTAGCGGCCCTGCCGCCCCGTCCCTGCCGTTGGCCGCAGCTCCGTTGCGGCAAAAATGAAAAACGCCCGGACGTGGGTCCGGGCGTCATCTCTTCTTTAATGGTCGGGGGCTTGCTCTCCCCGGCGGCCTTCACGGCCGCCGCAGCCAAGTTCAGTGGCTGCCCTTGGGCGTCAGGATCATGATCATCCGCTTGCCCTCAAGCTTCGGCTCGCGCTCCGGCTTGGAGATCTCCGCCAGGTTGCTCTTGAAGTGCTCCATCAGCGTCCGACCCAGGTCCACGTGCGCCATCTCGCGGCCGCGGAACATGATGTTGAACTGCACCTTGTGTCCCTCTTCGAGGAACTTCTTGGCCTGGTTCAACTTCGTTTCCTGGTCGTGATCGTCGATCCGCACCGACTTGATCCGCAGCTCCTTGAGCTGCGTCACGTGCGATGCGTGCGCCTTCTGTTCCTTCTTCCGCTGCTTGTACTTCCACTTGCCGTAGTCCATCAGGCGGCACACCGGCGGCTTCTCGTTGGGCGAGACCTCCACCAGGTCCATGCCCGTCTCGCGGGCCATGCGCATGGCTTCCATGGTGGCGACGATGCCCACCTGTTCATTGTTCTCGTTGATAAGCCGAATCGGGGTGACTCGAATCTGTTCGTTGCAACGCAAACCGTGCTGGCTAATGGCCGTGGCTCCTGCTCGTGTCAAAACTCTCCCTGCAGACCTTCCCGGTCGTATTGGTGAACGCAAATAACCTCTCTATTATTACCTTATTGCGTCGGACGGTCAAACCACCCCTCATTTTGCGCAATCCCCCCGCGACCCCCACCATCCCCAGCCGCTCCCCCGCCCGCCCCTCAAAACAGCGACTGCTGCGGCCGCACCGGCGCCGGCGTCTTCGACGGCAGCTTCAGCAGGCTTCGCAGGCGATTGATCGTGGCCGGCGAATGGCCGGCGTAATCGTTGTTCGCAAACAGATAGATGGTGTCCACCCGCGGACTCACCGCCTGCGCCTGTTCAAGCCACCACTCCAGCCGGTCGGTCATGTCGATCCGCTCCCGGTCATGCTTGCCGAACTGCTCATGCACCCCGATCAGCCGCAGGTAGTGAAAGGGCGCCGTCACGTGAATCGGGTAGGGGTCCACGCCGTAATCGCCCGTCGTCCAGCAGATCCGGTAGTGGGTCAGCAGCTCCGCGGTCCGCTTCATCTCCCAGGAGGAATGGCGAAATTCCACAGCGAACCGCAGGTCCGTCGGCAGGTCTTTGAGAAAAATCTCCAGGTTGGCCATCTCGGTCGCCGGAAAGGTCGGCGGAAACTGGATCAGCACGCACCCCAGCTTCCCCGCGGCCCGCATCGGGGTGAGCACCCGCAGAAAGTGTTTCATCGCCCCCGCGCCAAACGCGATCGGCGCATCATGCGTGATCGCCTTGGGCGTCTTCACGCAGAAGGTGAAGTTCGCCGGCACCGCGTCCGTCCACTTCTGCACGCGCTCCGGCGAAGGACAGGCATGAAACGTGGTGTCCAGCTCCACCGCGTCGAACGCCGTCGCATAGGTGCTCAGGTAATCCCCCGGCCGGGTTCCCTCCGGATAAAAAATCTTCTGCCAGTCCGGATAGGAAAACCCCATCGTTCCCGTGTGCCACTGCATGAAAATGCAACCTCCTGTTGCTCCACATGTCACCTGCCGTTCATCATACCCGCCGCCGCCGGGAAGCCTGTGCGGGAAGGGGCGCTTTTGCCCGCGGGATTTGACGCCGGACGCAACCGCAATTACACTTACGGACTCGGCGGACCGTCAAAAGTCCTCCGAAAACACATGGTGGTGTTAGCTCAGCTGGCTAGAGCATCGGGTTGTGGTCCCGAGGGTCGCGGGTTCGAGTCCCGTACATCACCCATCCGGCGGGTCGGGAGGGCCGGGAGGGGGGGCGAAAAGGGTGGCGAGGGCGGGTTTCCAAGGGTATTGGCTGTGGCGGTAAGGGCGGTAATGAGCCCTGTTTGCGGCGGAATCGATTCAAGGGAATCCCGAGTTCCGCCGGAGGGTAATGGGGGATAGTTTGCGGCGGACGAATAGATAGGGAATCATATCTGAGTGGGATAGTATTTTTCTTGCGTTGCCGCTGCGCGGGGGTATTCTCGGCCTAAACACCAAGGCCCTGGAGGATCCTCCAATGACTCGCGCCGTGACGACCTGCGCTTTGTCAGCCATTCCCGCACGCCTTCGCCCCAGCCGGCGGTGCCAGCGGCGAGAGCACCTCTGTCCCTTTCAGTGTGCGCCCCTCGAACCGCGGCTGCTGCTGGCCAATGCGGTCTTGTCGACCGATCTGGGGCAGCTGGGCCCGGGGCGAGTTTTCCAGGCCAACGAGTTGATTCCCAGCGGTGCTGCGGCGGTGCCGGTGCATGTCTACACCTTTACGCTGGCGGCCGCCGCGGATGTGGATGTGGTGACCAGTTTCCATCCGCTGGGGGGATTCGCCGGCCCGCCGGATGGGTACATCGTCCTGTCGGCGCCGGGCGCCGCGGAGCCTTTTGGCACGGTGTTCAACAGTGCCAGCGGGCGCGCGGAGTTCAAGCAGCATTTCAGTGCCGGGAGTTACGAGCTGCGTGTGGAATCCGACGGTGAGGAGGCGACCTTCGACCTCGCGTTGAACGTGGACGGCGCGCCGGGGGCGTTTGCGTTTGCCAATTCCACCAGCGATTTCGATGCCACCAAGCGCACCAGCCTGGGCTCGCTGCCGGCGTCGACGCCCACGACAGTCAACGATTTTGTGGGCTATCTGCGCACCAGCAACGATCCGGCGCTGGACGCCATCGACACCTACACGTTCACCAACCCGCTGTTCGGGTCGCTGAAGGTGAACCTCGACCAGCTGGTGCCCGACGATGCGGGCGGGCGGGTGAGCGTGAACGTGGGGCTGTACGCGGACTTCGACCATGACGGACTGTTCAAGGCCAACGAGCTCCTCGCGTCGGCGACGAATCTGAGCAGCTCGGGGACCTTTACGGCAAACGTGAACGCCGGGCCCTACGCGCTGGTGGTGAGCAGCACGATTGCATCGGGATCGACCGGGGTCTTGGGCGGATCGAACTATCGGCTGACGCTCAACTACACCCCGGCGGACAACGCGGGCGGGCTGCCGCAGACGGCGCGGAACATCGGGACGCTGGGCCTGGCGACGATGACCTTCACGGATTACCTGAGCGCGCCGGACACCGCCGACGTGTATCGCTTTGACACCGTGGCGGGCGGGCCCTTCCAGTTTCATGCCGACATCAGCAGTCCCGGTGGGGGGGTGTTCGCGTATGACCTGCTGACGCCTGCGGTGGGCAAGAGCGGGTTGACGCAGTTCGACACGCTGGCGACCACCACGGTCACGGGCTCCACGCCCGGCTCCTTGTCCTTCCTGATCAACAACCCGGGCACCTACTACTTCCGCGCCCGGCGCATCAGCGGTGAAGGCGCCTACACCGTGGCGCTGATCAACACCACCACCGACCGCGCCGGCAACACCCTCGCCTCCGCCCGCAACCTCATCGATCTCTTCGGAAAGGCCACCCTCCCCGACTTCGTCGGCACCGCCGACCCCATCGATCTCTACAAGTTCACGCTCACGCAGTCCACCGTGGTAACCGCGTCCATTCCCGCTTCGCCCACGGGCACCGCCGCGGGGCTCTCCATCCTTCAGGACATCAACGGCAACGGCCTCATCGACAAGGGGGAATCGGTCGGCGATGCAAACAACACCGGCAGCACCGCCCGGACGGTGACCCGCACGCTGGCCGCCGGCACCTATTACGTCGAGGTATTCCAGATCACCGGGGCGGTGTCCTATGACCTGTCGCTGATCGTCGACACGGCCGGCGCGCTGGTGAACCGGGCGCGGACGCTCACGCTGGTGAACGGGCAGACGACCGTCGAGGAATATGTGGGGCCGGAGGACACGACCGACGTGTACAAGTTCACGGTGTCCGCGCCGGTGCAGATCAATGCGTTCCTGAATTTCCTGAGCAATCCGATCGACGTGAGCTTTGCCCAGGACACCAACGGGGACAATTTCATCAGCTTCAACGAGATCCTTGCACACCAGACCCTGACCGACTTTTTCGATGCCCGGGTCAGCGCGAATCTGCTGGCGGCGGGAACCTATGAAATGCTGATTGGATCGGCCGATCCCGACGGCAGCAACTACGGGATGGTCCTGGCGACCGCGCCCGTCGACAACGCCGGCAACTCGCTCGCCGACGCCCGCCCGGTGACGCTGGGCAGCAGCGCCCAGGCCTTCTCGGATGTCGTGGGCAACTTCGGGGCGATTCCCGACGCCAACGACCCGGACGATTTCTACCGCTTCACTCCCGGCACCAACGGACCTTACGAGTTCATCGCGCAAATGCCCTCGGTCAACGGGCTGGCGGGCATGGAGCTGATCTACGATGCCAACAACAACCAGCAGGTCGATCCGGGCGAGGTGCTCGGAACGGTCGCGTCCACAGGGCTGAACCAGCCGACGCCGCCGATCGTCACCGCGCTGACGCTGCCGGGGAATTACTACCTGCACGTGTTTGCCAACAACGCGGCCTACCTGCTGACGATGCAGGCGATTTCCCTCGATGGCGTGGGCAACACCCTGGGGACAGCGCGTGCCCTGGCCGGGACCTCCGCCTCGGAGTTCGTCGGACGAACCGACCCCGATGATTTCTACAGCTTCACCGCCGCGGGGCCCGGCGAACTGCGGGCGCAGCTCACCGGCAGCAACCCCCTGATCTCCATGGATATCATCCGCGACGCCAACAACAACGGCGTCGTGGATCCGGGAGATATTCTCGGCACCACCAACGGTCTTGGCGGCGGCATCGACCTGCTCGACGGCGTGATTCTGCCGGCGGCGGGCACCTACTTCGTGCACATCCAGGCCAATGGAGCAGAGAGCAATTATTCGCTGGTGCTCACGCAATCCACGCAGGCGCCCCTCACCGTCCCCGCCCAGATCTTGATCGCCACGCCCACGGTGATCCAGGCGGAAGACTTTGATCTCGGCGGCGAAGGGGTTGCCTATCACGACACCACCTCCGGCAACGCGGGCGGCGCCTATCGCGTCACCGAAGCCGGTGGGCCCGTGGGCGTCGACATCTTCCCCACGGCCGACAGCGGCGGCGGGTTCCGTGTCGACAACACCGCCGCGGGCGAATTCCTCGAGTACACGCTGAACGTGGCCACGGCGGGCACCTACAACTTCGATTTCCGCGTGGGATCCACCGGCACCGGCGCGCAGTTCCATGCCGAGATCGACGGCGTGAACGTCACCGGCGAAAAGGACACCCCGGGCCAGTTGCCGGCGGACACCTTTGCCACGGTCACCACCACCAACGTGGTGCTGACGGCTGGCCCGCACCTGCTGCGCTTCGTCTTCGACCGCAACAACACCAGCGGCCCGGCCAACGCCGGCGCCCTCAACTTCATCACCATTCGCCCCTCCACCGGCATCTTCGTGCTCACGCCGCCGGCGCCCGTCGCCACCCCCGGGCAGTCCACCCCGCTTTCCCTTGGCTGGACGGTCCCGGCCGCCGACTGGCACTTCCTGAACACCATCGACATCCGCCTCACCGGCGACGATGGCTCGCAGATATGGCTACGCTTTAACGAAGCCGACCAGACCCTCGCCCTTTACAACCCCCATTCCCGGAAATTCGGCCCCGCGAAGAAGATCGGCTCCCACGACCACCTCTCCGACGGCCTCGTCGACATCGACCTGAGCGCCTCCTCCGTGGTCGCCGCCGGACCGACTTCCCCCACCGTCACCCTGAACCTTGCCCTCACCTTCTCTACGCCGGCCGCGGACACCGACTTTCTCATCGATGTGGCCGCCGCCAACGACGCCGGATTTGTGCAGGCGTTCGAACCCGCCGGGACGCTGCATGTTCTGGGACGCACGCATGGCCGCGGCCCGCACGGGAACTAGGCAACCTCAGCCGGTATTTTGATGTGCCGACTTGCAAGGTATTCCCCTCCCCGGTAAACTTTCGGGTCTAACTTGCGGGTACTTTCGGGTGCCCGCATTTGCTGTTGTAGCTCAGTTGGTAGAGCACGTCCTTGGTAAGGACGAGGTCAAGGGTTCAAGTCCCTTCAACAGCTCTAACCCACCAACGGTAAACGGAGTCTTCAGGTCGCCCTGGAATGGAAAAGCGTCGGTTGGTGACGTGGGCGGCTTGTTCCTGACTTTCGATAGATACCGCCCCTCACGGAGGTCTCCCTCATGGCCAAAGGCACATTCGAACGTAAGAAGCCCCATGTCAACGTCGGCACCATCGGTCACATCGACCATGGCAAGACCACCCTTACCGCCGCGCTGACCACGGTCCTCGCCGCCAAGGGTCTCGCCCAGGCCGTCGCCTACGACGCCGTCGCCAAGGCCTCGGAAAAGCAGGGTCGCCGCGACCCCTCCAAGATCGTCACCATCGCCGTCTCGCACGTCGAGTATGAGTCGGAAGCCCGTCACTACGCCCACATCGACTGCCCCGGCCACGCCGACTTCGTCAAGAACATGATCACCGGCGCCGCCCAGATGGACGGCGGCATCCTGGTGGTGTCCGCTGCCGACGGCCCGATGCCCCAGACCCGCGAGCACGTGCTGCTTGCCCGTCAGGTCAACGTGCCGAAGCTGGTGGTCTTCCTCAACAAGATCGACCTCGTGGATGATCCCGAGCTCCTCGACCTCGTCGAGCTGGAAATCCGCGAACTGCTCAGCAAGTACAAGTTCCCGGGCGATGAAGTCCCGATCATCCGCGGTTCGGCCATCGCGGCCCTCAAGAACCCGACCGATGCCAAGGCCATCGAACCCGTGATGCAGCTCGTCTCGGCTCTCGATACCTACATCCCCGAGCCCGTCCGTGAGACCGACAAGCCCTTCCTCATGCCCGTCGAAGACGTCTTCGCCATCAAGGGCCGCGGCACCGTCGGCACCGGCCGTGTCGAACGTGGCACCATCAAGGTCGGCGATGAAGTCGAAATCATCGGCCTCAAGAAAGAGAACAGCCGCTCGGTCGTCACCGGCGTCGAAATGTTCCAGAAGACCCTCGACTCGGCCATCCCCGGCGACAACGTCGGCCTCCTCCTTCGCGGCGTCGAAAAGGAAGCCCTCGAACGTGGCCAGGTCATCGCCAAGCCCGGCTCGATCACCCCGCACACCAAGTTCGAAGCCGAAATCTACGTGCTGACCAAGGAAGAAGGCGGACGGCACACGGCGTTCTTCGCCGGCTACCGCCCCCAGTTCTACTTCCGCACCACCGACGTGACCGGCTCGCTGGCCCTCCCGGCCGGCACCGAGATGGTCATGCCCGGTGACAACGTCAAGATCACCGTCGACCTCGGTGAGACCCCGATCGCCATGGAACAGGGCGTCCGCTTCGCTATCCGCGAAGGTGGCCGCACCGTCGGCGCCGGCGTCGTCACCAAGATCATCGCCTGAACATCGGACCCGCGCTGTGGCGCGGATCCGGGGGGCACGCGTAACGCGTGCCCTTCAAAGTGGTAATTGTGAACCGGGGCGGTTTTCCAAAACCGCCCCGGTTCTGCTAAAATGATTTGCTCGGCCGGCATTCCCGTCGGCCCCTCACCACCAGCAAGGAAATCTGCCATGGCACGCGAATGGGTGTGGCTCCAGTGCACCGAAACCAGCGATCTCAACTATCGCATCACCATCAATCCCAAGGAATATGACACCAAGAAACTGGTGAGCAAGTTCTGCCCCCGTCTGCGCAAGCACACGGAACACAAGGTCAAGAAGGGCAAGTGACCGAAGTTTCATGGGTGAAGTTTCAAGTTTCAAGACCCGGCCCAGCGCCCTTCTTGAAACTCGAAACTGGAAACTCGAAACTCGCATACGTCGGTAGCTCAATTGGCAGAGCAGCGGTCTCCAAAAC